>JANPGQ010000715.1:0-6672 GCA_031423975.1 Cytophagales bacterium
CGGTCTTTCAAACGTTTATCAGGTAAAAAATTACTTATTCTCATGTGCTTGTTGTTTACTACAAAAAAAAGCATAACGAATAGACGTTATGCTTTTTTTTGCAAATTTATCTGTGTAGATACGACAGCTTATATAAGGATAAGGCGTTTTATTTCTACTTAAAATAACTTAATTCTTCAACAATCCCTCACTCTCACGTTTATTCAAAGTCATCAAAAAGGCAGGTAATAATATTAAATTGCAAATCATTGCCATCAAAAGGGTTATCGAAACCAAGATTCCTAACGATTGCGTGCCTTTGAAGCTGGATGCCGTAAAGATGAAAAAGCCTGTAAATAAGATGATAGCAGTATAAAACATGGAAACACCCGTGTTTAGAATAGTCTCAGAGATAGCTTCTTTTACGCTTCTGTTTTTGTTCAATAATTCATCTTTATAGCGAGTCAAAAAGTAAATCGTACCGTCTGACGAAATCCCGAAGGCAATGGAGAATATCAAAATGGTTGAATATTTGAGGTGAATATCGAAAAATCCCATCAATCCCGCCGTCATTAATAATGGAATCAAACTTGGTAAAGTTGAGATAACTACCATCTTCCACGAACGGAAAAGCAATGCCATAATCAAGCAAATCAGTACCATAGCTTGTAAAGTGCTTTCTATTAAATTGCTTTGAAGATAATCATTTTGCCAAGCGTAAATAACACTATTGCCCGTTATTTCTGCATCATAACCTCGTTTATCGCCCGTCTTGAAAAAGACATTATTCTCGGCATCATAATTGAAAATAGAATCTACTTTTGGTTGTAATTCATTGATAATCTGATTGGTACGAACCGTTCCGCAGTCGGCAATTTGAAAACTTACTCGAGTGTATCGTTGGGTGGAATCAATAAATCCTTTCGTAAAACTGCCTTTTCCTTTTACCGTCTGGTTATATTCTTGCAATTTGGATAATTGATCAATTCCTGGTAAAACAAAGTATTTCGGGTCGCCACCACGATAGGCTTGATAGACAAATTTTACGGCGGTAACGATGGAAACAGGTTTTGTGAATTCTGGATATTTAGCAAATTCCTTCTCCATCTTTTTGATTTTCGTCATTAATTCGGGTTTAGTCACTCGCTTAGGTTCGTAGGCATCAATGGCAACTTCAAAAGGCATTACTCCCTTAAAATTCTTCTCCACAAATTTCAAATCGGTCAAAATTGGATTGTCGTCTGCGAGGTCATCTACAATATACCCTACCGATTTTATCAAGGTCATTCCATAAATTGAAACCACAACCATGACCGTAATTATTGAATAGATAACAGACCGATGATGATTCACCCAATAATCTACTTTTTCTAAAAAACGAATAATTCTTCCCGCTTCCAAACGGTTGGTATGTTTTTCAGAAGGGGCATCTAAATAGCTGAATACCAATGGAATAACTATCAATGAAACGAAAAAGGTGAGCATAATATTAATCGAAGCCACGATACCAAAATCTGATAAAAAGCTACTTCCCGTAAAAGCAAAAACGCCAAAACCAATCGAAGTAGTAAGGTTTGCCAAGAAAAGAGTTTGTCCGATTTTCTCAATCGTTATCTGCAAAGCCAGCATTTTATCACGATGCAAAGCGTATTCTTCGTAATATTTGTTGATGATAAAAATGGTATTTGGCACGCCAATTACTACCACCAATGAAGGAATCATTCCAGAAATAATGGTGATTTTGAAGGCAAATAAACCCAAAATTCCCAAGGAAGAGACAATGCCAATTATCACTACGATTAAGGCTAAAAACATCACTTTAAAACTCCTGAAAAATACCAAAAGAATCAGCATTGTAACCAAAAGGGCAAGCGTTACAAAAATGCCTAATTCAGTAGTAATTTGCCCCGTCATTTCGGTACGAATAAAAGGCATTCCTGAGATATGTAATGGCGTTTTTTGTACCTCTTCAAAACGTTTAACAAGGACTTTTATCTGTTTTACCGCCGCCACTCTCGACTTGTCATTGATAGCTTTTTGGTCGAAAGTAATCAACATCAAATGCACATTTCCTGCCTCATTCAAGATAAATCCTTTATAAAATGGTAATTTATCTAAATGTGATTTTACCGTATCTACTTCTGACTG
This sequence comes from Cytophagales bacterium, assembly GCA_031423975.1. Classification (GTDB taxonomy): domain Bacteria; phylum Bacteroidota; class Bacteroidia; order Cytophagales; family Spirosomataceae; genus Arcicella. Next base: position 2,128 of record JANPGQ010000715.1, read on the forward strand.
CGACACGGCTCTTTGGGCGATAAGTGGCTTAGTATCAAAGCGTTTGGCAGAATCATTACGGATTACTTGCTGAACATTTCCTGCGTAAACCACATCTTTTATCCCTGCAACGGCTTTAATATCTCTCGCTAAATCTTGCCATTGTTGAAAGAAAGGTAATTGAAACATTTTTTCGGTTTCAACGCCCACCACCATCACCGAACCATCTTCGCCAAAACGTTTTTTGAAGGATTCGTATAATTGAAAACGGCTATCTGTTTTAGGAAGAATTTTGGGTAATTCACTCGAAACTTGCACTCTGGTAGCCATGAAAATCATGAAAAGCGTCATCAAAGCAACGCCAGCCAAAAAGTAAGGGCGATTTTTAAGAATTGTTAGTGATAGGCTATGCCAAATTTTATTCATGAAATTTGTTGATAAAATGTATCTAAAAGCTCTAATGCAGCGTGTATAGGTAGTTTTTTGCCTTCGCTGACAGCTTTGTTGATGGAATGTATTTGAGTGGTTATTTTTGGATTTTGATAAAATTTTTCTTCCAATGACTGCCTAATAAAATCGTGCATCCAAGCCAAATTTTGTTGTTGACGATTTTCCGCAAATTTACCATTCTTTGCTAATAAATCACGGTGTTTTTCGACCAATTCCCAAATTTCAGCGATACCTTTTTGCTCAGTTGCGGAACAAATTACCACCTCTGGAAACCAACCCGAACCATCGGGTGGGAACAAATGAAGGGCATTTTGATATTCGCTTTGAGCTAATTTTGCTTGATGTTCATTGCCCGAATCTGCTTTGGTGATGGCAATTAAGTCTGCCATTTCCATGATGCCTTTTTTGATGCCCTGCAACTCATCACCAGCACCTGCCAACATCAATAACAAAAAGAAATCAACCATGCCATGCACAAAGGTTTCAGACTGTCCAACGCCCACCGTTTCAATGATAATGACCTCAAAACCAGCGGCTTCGCAGAGTAACATCGTCTCACGAGTTTTGTGGGTAACGCCTCCCAATGATGCTCCCGTGGGTGATGGACGAATGTACGCCAGTGGCTCACGGGAGAGTTCATCCATGCGGGTTTTATCGCCCAAAATACTACCCTTAGTCAATTGCGAACTGGGGTCAATTGCCAAAACGGCTACACGTTTATTTTGTTGTGTTAAATATTTGCCAAAAGTTTCAATAAATGTACTTTTCCCAACCCCAGGCACACCCGTAATACCGATACGAATAGCACCGCCCGTATGAGGTAAAACGGATTCTAAAACTGATTGAGCAAGGGCTTTATCTTCTGGTAAGTTGCTCTCAATCAAGGTAATAGCACGGCTAAGAATCATTCGGTTTCCCGATAAAATTCCTTGCTGGTATTCTTGTATGGAGAGGCGTTTTTGCAATTAGAATTTTGTCTGGACGACCCCGTCTGAATTGGGATTCGTCAGATTAAGGGATTTTTTGGATTTTAAAATTTAATGCTAAATAGTTTTTTAAAATTCTATATGAATAATCCTGAAAATCCATCAATCCAATGAATCCAAATTCAGATAAAAACTATCAAACATTTTTTGAGTTTAACAAAACCTCCGCCCAAAGTAAATCCTCAGGCGTAGTGATTTTTATATTTTCATAAGAGCCTTCTGTGAGATGTATTTCAAATCCTGCGTGTTCTGCCACACTGGCATCATCGGTAAAAGTTGCCAATTCTGGAGTTTCAAATGCTTTTTTTAGTAACGGAGTCTGAAAAGTTTGGGGCGTTTGAATCAATCTAACGGTGGCACGGTCAATGGCTTGTCCGTTTACTCGTACCGAATCTTTAGACGGAACACTTACTACGGCAGTTCCTTTTTCTTGGGCTATTCTAAAAGATTCATTGATAATTTCAGCAGAAACAAAGGGTCTTACACCATCGTGAATCGCTACAAGTCCTTCATCTTCAATAAATGCTAATCCATTTTTGCCAGATTGAAAACGGCTATTTCCTCCCGCTACCAATTGATGTGGAATAGTTTTCATAAACTCCTTATGAATTTCGCATAATTCTTTCCAAAACTCAAATTGAGCTTCGGGCAAAACTAAAATCAGTTCAATGTCAGCATCCGCTTCTTTGAAGCGTTTGAGGGTGTGCATCAAAATGGGTAATCCGCCTATTCTAATAAATTGCTTGGGCAAATCACTTTTCATGCGGCTACCGCTTCCTCCTGCAACAATGATGGCGTATTTTTTTTGTGAATTCAATCCGTGTGCCATTAGATTTATGAAACAAAAAAGTCGTAAGAGTCTTATGATAAACTACTTACGACTTCAAAAATTTTACTGGAAGATTAAATAATCAACATGGCATCGCCGTAACTATAAAATTTGTATTTCTCTTTTATGGCTATTTCATAAGCCTTTTTGATTAATTCATATCCTCCAAAAGCTGAAGTCATCATAATCAAAACTGATTCAGGCAAGTGAAAATTGGTTAAAAGAGTATTCGGAATTCTCACTTCGTAGGGAGGGAAAATAAATTTGTCCTTCCAGCCATCAATCGGTTTCAAATGAGAATCTGCCGAAACCGAAGATTCCATTGCCCGCATGGTTGTTGTTCCGATGGCACAAATTCTTCTTTTATTATCAATGGCTTCATTAACCAAATCACAAGTAACCTGTGGAATATTGAAGTTTTCAGAATCCGTTTTGTGTTTTGTTAAATCTTCTACATCCACCTGTCTGAATGTACCCAAACCAACGTGCAATGTTAAAGGCGTAAAATGCACACCCTTCAATTCCAAACGCTTCATAATGATTTTAGAAAAGTGCATTCCAGCCGTTGGAGCAGCAACCGCCCCTACGTGTTGAGCATAAATAGTTTGAAAACGCTCTTCATCGGCAGGCTCAACATTACGTTTGAAACGGATTTCGTCTGGCAATGGAGTTTCGCCCAACAAATGAATTTGCTTCATCAAGGCATCATGGTCGCCATCGTAAAGAAAACGAATGGTACGCCCACGTGAAGTAGTATTATCAATCACTTCTGCCACTAAATCACTATCGCCAAAATATAATTTATTGCCAACCCGAATTTTACGAGCAGGGTCCACCAAAACATCCCAAAGGCGGTGTTCACGGTTCAATTCACGTAATAAAAACACTTCAATCTTTGCACCAGTTTTTTCTTTTTGACCATATAAACGTGCTGGAAAAACCTTGGTATTATTCATCACCATCACATCGCCATCATCAAAATAATCTATAATGTCAGTAAATTTCTTATGTTCGATAGTACCCGTTTTGCGGTTTACCACCATCATTCTCGAATCGCCACGGTTTTCGGGTGGATAAAGAGAAATTAAATTATTGGGTAAATCAAAACGAAACTCTGACAATTTCATTCTGATAATATTTGCGGTTTTTTCGCCAGGCACCATAATCTTGGAATTTTGTAATAAATTGTTAATAAATTGATTTGGTATAGTGTGTTGTAATAAAAGCTAAAATAGTGGATTTATACCAATGCAAAACGCAATAAGCTATTTGATTTTAATACGATTCTTGCAAATATACAATTTTGAGATAGGGCTTGTCAATAGATTTGACGAATAAGTTTTTTTATTTTTCGTTAAATCTTTCTATTTGAGTGGAATTAGTTGATTTAAAGGGTACAGTGGTACATTTCGGATGATGGTGAAGAAAAATAATAAACTCAGAAAAATCCAAATCCTTTTCCTCCCCAAAATAAAGACATCTTTTGAGGCAGAACCGTTCATTTCAAGGATTATTTTGTAAAAAGCTATCGGTATTATGATAAAAATTAAGAAATTATCATGAAATGCTTCTGTAAAATCTCCGTGTAAGATTGCATGAAAAGCTCTTTGTCCACCGCAACCTGGGCAATAAAAACCTGTTATGTTTTTGAAAAGACAGGAGGGGAGAAAATGGTTTTCAGTAGGATTCCAGAAAAAATAAAAGGCGGTAACGGACAATGCCAGTACCGCCAAAAGTAATTTTTTTAATGTCATTTATACCAATTTTGTATATACGTTTGTCTTGGCGATAATATCGTGAAGAGCTTGTTTTTTCTCAGTGAAAAATGCCATAAAATAGCCAATCAAGCAAATAATACCCGATAGAATACGAGAAACATTACGAATTAAGGCTTGTTGAGTAGTCAAACGATTGCCATTTTCATCCGCCACAATCAAGTTCATAGCTCTTTTGCCAATGGTTGCCTGACTTTCAGAAGATTCCATAATAGTAAAATAAGCCACTTGAAGAACAATGGCAATTAACTGAATGGTTAGTCCTGCACCCATCATATAAGCCATCAATGCTGCAGTTTGCCCATCGCCCATATCATCCATATTGGTACTTGCTAATCCTGCAATGCCGACAGCACCTAAAATTGAAACAATAATCGTTTGAACAATCCAAAGTAGGATAGCATCAATCAAAAAAGCAATAAATCTTTTGCCGCCATCGGCTAATTGTAATGTTTGCATAATGTTTTTTGGTTTTAGGGATAACATTTATTTTTCAAATGCAATAAGTGAAAAATTCTTTCAAAAA
>JANPGQ010000716.1:0-2098 GCA_031423975.1 Cytophagales bacterium
TTCCAAACCTTCAGTTTTATACAAATTTTGCAAGGTAGTTTTCAAAATCTGATTGGGTAAGATATCTACCGAAAGTTCATCATATTCACAGAATGCCAACCCTTTTTGAAACAGGTTTTTTCGTACAGATTGACCTATTTCCAATTTGCCTTTTATGCCCTGATAAACCTCTGTTTGAGTAAGATACTGCTGCTCTAAACCTCGTTTTAAAAGCGTCTTGGTACGATTCAATAAAACTCTTGCCAACAGATTCAGTAAATCAGGAGATTCTTCGGCAGAAACTTCCACCAAATCTTTTTCCTCCAACTTATTCCAAGCGTAACAGAGAAGATAATATATGTTTTGAATGGGAATCAAATTATTTGCTCATTTTTACTTAATAATTTCTGAATTTCCTTCGCCGCTTTCTCCTCATTATCAAACCAATATTCCTCCAAAAGTGGCGCAATTTCCAAATTCACTACTCGTCTGTACCACTTTTCTGGCTCATCGTTTTCTGAGAAATTAGAGAAATAACTGTGTCCAATCTGAAAGCCTTTTCCTAAATTTTTATCATTCGAAATAACTACATTCAACGCATTAATTCGCTTGGTAATTTCTTCCGAAAATGCTTTCGAAATGCCCTTTGAGACTAAAAACTCAATCAATTTTTCGTTAAACAAAGGTTCAAGTGAAATAAAGGCAAAACGCCTTCTTAGGGCATAGTCAATCATGGCTAATGAACGGTCAGCCGTATTCATTGTTCCGATAATATGCAGATTATCAGGCACGTAAAAAGGTTCAGAGTCTTTATCTCCGTAGGTTAAAGGCATTTCGTTGGCTCGCCCACGTTTGTCAGATTCTATCAAAAGGAGTAATTCGCCAAAGATTTTACTCAAATTTCCCCGATTAATTTCGTCAATAATGAAGAAATGGTCGATACCGGAATTGCGTTGAGCTTGCCGACAAAATTCGTAGAAAATACCATTTTTGAGTTTAAATCCACCGTTGTCATCAGGGCGTAAACCTTGAATAAAATCTTCGTAGGAATACGACTGATGAAACTGCACCATCTTGATTCTGGAATCGTCTTGCGTGCCTATCTGCGTATAAGCCAATCGCTTGGCAATGAAGGTTTTTCCCACGCCAGGAGGACCTTGCAAAATGATATTTTTCTTGTATTGCAAGGTTTCAATAATATCATCAAACAGGCTTTCGTCCATGAACAAATCTTTCAAAGCATCCTTACGTTCATAGGGAATCAATATATCTTCATTCTGAATTGCCTCTTTTTGGGCATCAATCATGGCTTGGATTGCCTCAAATTCTTCCTCCGTAATTTTGAATAAACTTCCTTGATTATTTTTTAGAATTTCTGATTCTTTGAAAAAATGGAGTGATTTCAACTCTGCCCAATCAATAGGTTCAGGTGCTTTTTCTATTAACTTAAAAGATATTACTTCTCCTAATTTTGGGTCACGGTGCAGTGGCTCTGTAATTTCGAAAATAGCCTTTATTTGCTTTACGGGTGTAGATTCATACCCAATTACTAAATCACCTTGCTGAACTGCCTCAAAATACTTGTAAATACGCCTTTTATTACCAAACTCGTTGTAGGAAGTATAATGCTGGATCTGATTGACTTTAAAAGAATCAATCGACCAGATGCGGGGATTAGCATTGAGCCACCAATAATTACGAGTTTTTGTTGAGAGCATTAGATTTGATAAAATGAGTTTTGGCAAAGATAAATAAAATACAAATGCCTTACGTTTTTGAAAACATAAGGCATAAAAAAAGTCTTGACTTGGTCAAGACTTTTTTGTGTTCTCTTTCGAAAGAAACTATATGATATTACTTCTTAGTAGTATCAGCTGACATAGCAGCAGCAGTATCAACAGCCATAGCAGTATCAACAGCCATTGTAGTATCAACAGTTACTGAATCAGTTGCAGTAGTTTCAGCTTTTTTCTCAGAACAAGCAGCCAATGACATCATTGAAGCTACTAATGCGAATGCAAAGAATTTTTTCATTTTGTGGGGTGATTAAATTTGTACGATACAAAGCTAAGTACAAATTTAATTTCTTGCAAGAAATTCTTAAAAAATATTAAGGAAA
>JANPGQ010000717.1:0-6657 GCA_031423975.1 Cytophagales bacterium
ATCCAGATACCGAGGTTACGGTAGTTTCGGGAGCTACCGAAGCACTTTATGCCGCCATCACTGCCGTTGTTCATCAAGGTGATGAAGTTATCTTGCTTGAACCCTGTTATGATTCTTACGCCCCAGCCATCAAACTCAACGGAGGAACGCCCGTGTACGTAACTCTCACGCCCGAAAACGAGTATCAAGTTGATTGGAATATCGTAAAATCCAAGATATCGGAACGTACCAAACTGATTATTCTGAACACACCGCACAACCCAACGGGGACAGTTTTGAGTCAAGAAGACTTAATACAATTGGCTGATATTGTGCGAAATACCAATATTTTCATCATCAGTGATGAAGTCTATGAACACATCATTTTTGATGGTTTAGAACACTGGTCATTGCTTCGAAATCCAATTTTGAGAGAGCGTACTTTCATCTGCGGTTCTTTCGGAAAAACCTTTCATGTTACGGGTTGGAAAATAGGCTATTGTCTTGCTCCAAAAGCATTGAGCGAAGAGTTCAGAAAAGTGCATCAATGGTTGACGTTCAGTACCGTTACGCCCATCCAGTACGCTTTGGCAGATTTTTTGAAAGAACCCGATAATTATCTTTCCATTCCTATGTTCTATCAACAAAAACGGGATAAGTTTTTGGAATGTATCTCAAGCTCACGATTTACCTACACACCCGCCAAAGGAAGTTTCTTTCAATGTGTTAATTATCAAACCATTACCGATGAAAATGACTATGATTTAGCCGTGCGACTAACCAAGGAAATCGGAGTAGCCAGCATTCCAATATCCGTATTTTATCATCAAAAAAATGATTTCAAAACGTTAAGATTTTGTTTTGCAAAGGATGATGAGACTTTGGAGCGGGCGGGGGAGAAGTTATGTAAACTTTAAAGATTCAAATTCTTTCGAGCCATTGCAAAAGCCGTCATATACTGTTCCACGGGGTCTGGCTCTAAGCCAAATTCTAAGGCTTTTATGCGTTCAGAAAGATATTCTTTACGCCAACCTTTTACAAAATTTAAGCCTAATACATCAATCATTCGGTTTATTTCTACAAGTTGTTCTTGGCTTAAATTTGGATTTTTAGCATTGGCGAAAAAGATATGTTCCTTGAAATTATAGTCCAATAAATCGTAAGGATTGTAGTCTTGATGGTCAGGTTTCAAGATATTTGAAACGGATTTTGTGCCTTTTTGATTATTTACTCTACCCAAAACCATGAACAAATTATCCCAAAGCCAACCTTTATTTGCTTTTAAACTTTCATCGAAATGTTCTACATCACCGAGGTGTTTTGGAAAGGCTTGATTATACTTGCCTTTTTCCCAAAAGCTTTCTTGACAATGCCCTATCTCTCCTATCAATTTCATTTCCGTGTAGGCACATAATCCCCCTTGTGCATGATACAAGTTCATGACCACATCTTTATAAAATCTGGCGTTCGAGTCGTAATTAGGGTGGTTTCGGTTATTTGTTTCTAAATCCTCTTCCCAATTTTTATAAACCGTAGAAAGGATTTTGGACTTATCAATTTTTCGCATTTTAATTCAAATCCCAGTTCAAAAGGGTGGCTAATTTTTTATATTCTTCAAATTTTTCTTTCTTCTGTTCGGGTGAAAGGTTATTGTTTTTTAGTTGACTTTCCAAAGTAGCTAAATTAACTAATTCCCTCACTCTCATATCATTTCCTTCTTTTTCTAAGTCAAAAACCTTTTTCAAAATACCATCCCAACGCAAATATCGTGGGTCAATGGTATAGTTATCAACGTGTCTTTCTTTCTCAGAATCGTAATATAATTCTTGATAAACGTTGCCTGTTTCTTCATTGAATTTTAGTTCTACAATTTCCCAAGGCTCAAAAGACGAAGCTACCAAAGGTGAATGTGTGGCGAAGAAAAATTGACATTCAGGAGCCATATCGGTATAAAATTTGACAATTTCTGCTTGAATATCAGGGTATAAAGACCGTTCTGGCTCATCAAAAAGAATGATTGAATCTTTTGGTTTGAGACTATAAAGTGGCAACGCAGTAAGTATGACTTGCTTTGTGCCTGTACTCAAAGCCTCAAAAGGAATTTCTTTTCCGTTCTTTTGTTGAATTTTTATAGTTTCAATGTCTTCTGTTTTTTCAAAATCTAATTCAGTTTTGACTTTTAGATTAAAACGTCCAATTATTTTATCTAAATAATTATCTGCTAAATCTTGTATTGGATTAGGTTTTTCTTCTCGCCACTTTCTGAATTCATCAGTTGCTTTATCAAGCTCTGATTTTGAAACTTTTGGATTTCTTAAAATCTTAGATATTTCAAGGCTTCTTTTTATTTCTAATTCACGGTCTTCAATTATGGCTTCATTTATTATCTTCCAAATTTGATTTATGTCATAATTTTCAAAGTCAATAGTTTTTTCGTTAGATAATTTTTCATTCTTAATTAATGACTCAACCGACCTACCTGATTTAGGCAATATAATATCACACGGAAAGTTAAATAAAAAACCCTTCTTCATTTCGTCAAAATATTGAAGAACTAAATTCGACACATTAAATTTTTCTATAATTTTTCTATAATTTTCAGAATTTTCAATTTTTACATTAAATCTCCCATTCAAGAAATAAAAAGCCTCTTCAATTTTATTGTCTTTTTGGTAAAGATAATTTATGGATAGTGTTTTACTTATTATTTCTAAGCGTGGTTTGAATGTTTCAACAACTTTCAAATCTGTTAATATTTGTGTGAAATTAAAATCTATCCATGTACCATCTTCTAAATTTTGCAAAGCCGTTTTGCCTAAACACTCTAATTGATTATTTACAATAAAAAACTTTAATATACCCAACAAACTCGTCTTCCCAGTGCCACTCTGTCCAATAAAACATACTTTATCCAAAGGCTGTCCTGCTTTTTTGTGTCCTTCGGGATAAGTGAGATTCAAATGAAAATCTTCAAATTGATGGTATTTTTTTATGTAAAGTTCTTTGACTTTCATTGTTTTTGAGTGATAATTTTAACGCAAAATAAGCAAAAAAATCAGTAAATCCTTAGTCTTTTTCTGCTAAAGACTATTTCCCAAATCCAGCCCCAATACCAAACGTCCACTAACCTCCGCCCTTTCTGATAAAAGCGAATCCCAATGTTCGGTGTTTTTCCAAAGGATTTTTTTGAGTTCTGAAAGGGCTTCAGAGCTATAATTTGCTAAACGATTTGCCAAATTTTCTACGGCTTCGTCCATCGTTTCTATATTTTCATAGACTTCCATAAATAGCCCCTGCTCTTTTGCCCACTCGGGCGAGAAGAATTCTGTGGGGTTTAACGAAAGCCTTGAAAATGAGGAAAGTCCTATTTTTCGTTCAACGGCAGGTTCTATCACGGCAGGGATAATTCCGATGTTTAATTCACTCAATTTGATAGCGGCAAACTTGGTTGTCAAGCAATAATCCGTTGCCGCTGCCAAACCAACCCCTCCGCCAACTGCCTTTCCTTGCACTCGCCCGATGATAATTTTAGGGCATTTTCTCATGGAATTAATAACTTTTGCAAAACCATTAAAAAATATTTTTCCAGCTTCAGCATCCTTAATTTGCTTCAGTTCCTCAAAATCTGCTCCCGAACAAAAAGTACGTTCTCCACCGCTTTGCAAAATAATGATTCGTACATCATTCTGTTCACCCAATTTTGTAAGGGTCATTGCCAATTCTTCCAATAATACAATTGGCATAGAATTAGTGGGGGGATTACTAAAAATCACCCTTGCTACTCCTCCTTGACCCATATTTACAACTACTGAACTTGACGAAATGTCTTGCATAATAAAATAATTTTAAGAAATTACAGCACTTTATAGAGAGATTCTCCTGAATCGAAGGTAATAAATATTCCAGAATTACAGGTTACAAAACTATTTTAAAACGGAATTCTGTCCAATCTATTTAGTAAAAATTCGTTTAATATAATATCATCAACTAAGAAATGTACAAATCAGAACAATTAACATTAGTACGCCAGTCTGCCCAAGATTTTGCCGAACGCTACATCCGCCCACACGTTATGGAGTGGGACGAAGCCCAAACTTTTCCAATCGACTTGATGCGTAATTTAGGCGAACATGGTTTTTTAGGCGTACTCGTACCCGAAGAATACGGTGGAGCAGGGCTCAGTTACCAAGAATATGTTTCAGTTATTGACGAAATTGCTCAAGTCTGTGGCTCAATTGGACTATCAGTGGCGGCACATAACTCGCTTTGTACCAACCATATATTACAATTTGGCACGGAAGAGCAAAAACAAATGTATCTCCCAAAACTTGCCACGGGTCAATGGATTGGAGCATGGGCTTTGACCGAAGCCAACACAGGTTCAGACTCCGCCCGTATGATGTGTACTGCCACTTGTGAGGGCGATGAATACGTAATAAATGGCTCAAAAAACTGGATTACACACGGAAAATCGGGTGATGTAGTGGTGGTGATGACTCGCACGGGAGATATTGGCACAAAAAATAATGCAACTGCTTTTGTGGTAGAAAGAAGTAATCCTGGGCTAAAATATGGAAAGAAAGAAAACAAATTGGGCATGAGAGCTTCCGAAACTGCCGAAGTTATTTTGGAAGATTGTCGAGTGCCAGTTTCGGCTCGTTTGGGAGCAGAAGGGGATGGTTTTAAGCAAGCCATGAAGATTTTGGATGGAGGTAGAATCTCGATTGCGGCTCTATCGTTGGGTATTGCCAAAGGTGCAATGACTGCTGCCGCCAAATACGCCAAAGAACGCCACCAATTTGGACAACCGATTGCCAACTTTCAGGGAATTAGTTTTAAATTGGCAGAAATGGCAACCAAAGTACACGCCGCCGAATTGATGACCCGTGAAGCAGCTTCCCTGAAAATGGAAGGTACACACATGACCAAAGAAGCGGCAATGGCAAAATTTTATGCTTCCGAAATATGCGTAGAAGTTTCAACCGATGCCGTTCAGATTTTTGGCGGATATGGCTATACAAAGGATTTTCCAGTAGAAAAATTTTACCGAGATTCAAAACTATGTACTATTGGTGAAGGTACTTCCGAAATCCAAAAGATTGTGATTGCAAGGGAGGTTTTGAAGGGATATTGAGGAATTTAATTCTTACTAATTGATAGTTGATAATGAATAATTGATAGTAGTTCTTCAATATTTTATTATCAACTATCAATTATTCATTATCAATTAAACACTAATCCCCCAATTTCTTATACCGAATACGCTTTGGTGTTGCATCATTACCTAAACGTTTTTTACGATTTTCTTCGTAATCAGAGAAGTTACCTTCAAACCAATAAACCTGCGAATCTCCTTCAAATGCTAAAATATGCGTGGCAATTCTATCCAAGAACCATCTATCATGGGAAATAACAACGGCACAGCCACCAAAGTTCTCTAAGGCTTCTTCTAAGGCACGGAGCGTGTTTACGTCCAAATCGTTAGTTGGCTCATCTAAAAGCAAAAGGTTTGCACCTTCTTTCAACATCATGGCTAAATGCACACGGTTTCTTTCTCCACCCGATAGGTTTCCAATTTTCTTTTCTTGGTCGGCTCCGTTGAAGTTAAATTTACTCACGTATGCACGAGCGTTTACTTGTCGCCCGCCCAAAAGCGTCATTTCCGTTCCGCCCGAAACCAATTCAAATACTGATTTATCTGCCGCTAATTGATTATGTTCTTGGTCAACGTAAGCCATTTGTACGGTTTCACCCACTTCAAACGTTCCTGCATCGGGTTGAACTTGTCCCGTGATAAGTTTGAAAAGTGTTGATTTACCCGCACCGTTGGGCCCTACAATTCCCACAATTCCCGCAGGAGGTAATGAAAATGTAAGATTATCAAACAGTAATTTATCACCGTAAGCCTTCGTAACTCCTTGAACCTCAATTACTTTATTTCCTAATCTTGGACCCGCTGGAATAAATAATTCTAATTTATCTTCCTTCTGACGGTTTTCTTCCGACATCAATTTATCGTAGGCTTCTAAACGGGCTTTCGATTTTGCCTGACGAGCTTTTGGCGACATTCTCACCCATTCTAATTCTCGTTGCAAAGTTTTCTGACGACGTGATTCGGTCTTTTCTTCTTTCGCTAAACGGTTTTGTTTTTGTTCCAACCAAGAAGAATAATTTCCTTTCCACGGAATACCTTCGCCTCTATCCAGTTCCAAAATCCAACCCGCTACGTTATCCAAAAAGTATCTATCGTGGGTTACGGCAATCACCGTTCCTTTGTATTGGCGTAAATGTTCTTCTAACCAAAGGACAGACTCCGCATCCAAATGGTTGGTAGGTTCATCCAATAACAAAACGTCTGGTTCTTGCAACAATAAGCGACAAAGCGCCACACGACGTTTTTCACCACCCGAAAGGTTAGCTACATTTTGGTCGGACGGAGGACAACGCAAAGCATCCATTGCACGCTCCAAACGAGTATCCAATTCCCAAGCATTATGATGGTCGAGTTTTTCTTGAACGGTTCCTTGCCGGTCTAATAATTTATCAAAATCAGCATCTGGGTCGCCAAAGGCTTCATTGATTTCGTCAAATTCTTTCAATAAAGCTACAACTTCGGCAACGCCTTCCTCCACGATTTCTTTAACCGTTTTGGTTGGGTCGAGTTCAGGCTCTTGTTCC
>JANPGQ010000718.1:0-4878 GCA_031423975.1 Cytophagales bacterium
ATTTGTTGGAGAAAACTCCAACAAAGGCAAAAACCACAAATCACCAATTACTAATCACCAAATTTAATGTCCTTTCCTAAAAATCTTCTCCCCAGCCTCAATACTAATCTTCAAATGGTTTGCTTTCGGAGGAATTGGACAACTATATCCATTACTGAAAGCACAGTAGGGATTATAGGCTTTGTTGAAATCTAAAATCAATGTATCTGCTTGAATATCAGTAGTTTGCAGATCTAAATACCTTCCTCCTCCGTAAGTTTCTGTTCCGTTTGTTTGGTCTTTGAAAGGCACAAATAAGTAGTTTTTGTATTGCGGCATTTTCATCAAAGCCAAACTACGATACACATTCAATTGTTGCATTTGACCTTTCAAAGTAAACGTTAAAACACCATATTTGAAATACTCTTTTTGCTTTCCATCGGAAGTAGGCATCTTGAAAGTAGTATTATCGGTCGTTTTCATAAAACTACTTTTCACCTTGAAAGTAGAATCAATTTCATAAAAATCTAAAAATGCCAAATCAGCTTGTTTCAAAGGGCTATTAGCATTTTTCAAGAAATCATCTTTATATTCCTGCCGATGTTTTGCCATACCTTCCCAATAGGTTTGAGCCTTTATTTGGAAGGTGAGTATGGTTAGGAATATTAGGATTGAGGTTTTCATGGTTTGTAAGGGTTTTAGGTTTAGAGATGCTATTCAGAAAGACAAATAGTTATTGGGATTACTAATTTTGACCTTACAATTTTATTTCCATTAATAGCAGGAATCCATTTTTTAGGCAAATTATCTCTTAATTTTTGGATATAAGTTGCTTCGGTTTCTGGAAACATGAAAGTTCTTAAAATAGAAATATCGGAAATAGTACTGTCTTTCTCAATAGTTAATTGTATACATAATTTGCCTGAAATTCCAGCTTTAACTTCTTTTTCAAGATTAGGTAGATTTTTCTGAAAAAACTTATTAAATGCCATTTTATCACCAGGATATTCTGCCTGTTTTTCTACTGCAGTAAAAATCTCATCTTCCTTTATCTTTTGAGAAAAGGAAGAAATATTAAATTCTACGAGAACCAAAAATACAAGTAAATATCTCATTATCAATAGTCTAAAACATAAAATCTATTTGCAAGACTCTATTCTATACCAAGCTCATACTTCTCCACCAAATAATCCAAAAATCCTTCCGCACAACGACTCACTATTTGATAGATATTTTCAAAATCACTTTCCTCTCCATAATACGGGTCGGGGACTTCTGGGATTTTATTGCCGTTAGTTTCGGAATCAAATCTTCTGTATAAAAAACAAACTTCCTCGGGTTGATGAATATTGGATGAACGATAGCTGATGGATTGGATATTTTCCATGTTGTAGTCATCCATTGCCACAATATAATCAAAAACAGAAAAATCTTCTCCGTTTAGTTTCCTGCATCTATGGGTGAGTGAAAGACCGTGCATTTCTGCGTTTTTGCGAGTACGTTTGTCTGGCAACTCACCGATGTGGTAGGCATGTGTAGCGGCAGAGTCACATTGTATTTCTCGTTGCAAACCTCTTGCTTTCACCGCCCTACGGAAAGTCTCCTCGGCAATAGGTGAACGACAAATATTTCCCGTACAGACAAATAAAATTTTTAACATTTTCATTAATAGAGGCGTTATTACTCATATATGGATGCTGACAAGGATGGAAAATCTTACTCACTGCTTAATTCTAAGTTCTTGATTTTCGTCTTTTCAACACAAATATACAAAAAGGTAGAGGGATTAGATTTTAACAATTCTGATTTTGTCAAAACTGACCTTTTCCCGCATTATTTTTCTTAAATTGCATCTTCTTTTTAACATAACAAACATCATGAAAAACTTAATTTTATCATTTTCAATCATAGCTTTGTTGGCGAGTTTCAAGCCTGCCGACAAAAATCCAATAAAAAGTATTAAACCCAAAGCCGATGTAGGCAACGGAGGCTTGACTTTACCGAAAGGTTTTGGGGCATTGGTTGTGTCTGAAGGCGTGGGAAAAGCTCGCCACATTGGAGTTAGCGAGAAAGGCGATATTTATGTACGTCTTGCCAAATTGAAAGACGGCAAAGGTACTATGATTTTAAAAGATACCAACGGCGATGGAAAAGCTGATGAAACTACAGGTTTTGGAGGTTTTGCAGGTACAGGAATCGCTTTCGGAAATGGCTATATGTATGCTTCTTCGGATTCTTCGGTATCTCGTTATCCTATCGTAAATGGTGTTCCAGACGAATCTAAGGTAGAAAATATCGTGGTAGGTTTAGAATTTTACGGCGAACACGGCACAAAATCTTTGGCTCTTGACGAAGCGGGACATCTTTACGTAACCTTTGGAGCTCCTTCAAATGCTTGTCAAGAAAAAAATCGTACAAAAGGCTCAAAAGGTATGATGCCTTGCCCAATTTTAGACTGGCACGGCGGCGTTTGGCAATTTGATGCCAACAAGCAAAACCAAAAGCAAGCTGACGGTTTTCGCTATGCTACGGGTATCAGAAATATCGTGGGTATTGCGTGGAATAAACAACAAGGTGAATTGTATGCTATGCAACACGGAAGAGACCAATTGACAACGCTTTACCCAGAAATGTACAATGCTGAACAAAGTGCCGAATTGCCTTCAGAAGAGTTTTTATTAGTAAAAAAAGGTTCAGATTTTGGCTGGCCTTATTGTTACCACGACCGTTTTCAGAACAAAAAAATCCTTGCTCCTGAATATGGTGGAGATACCAAAATCCAAGGACTTTGCGAAGGAAAAGACAAGCCAATTATGGCATTTCCAGCTCATTGGGCACCCAATGCTTTGATGTTTTATACAGGAAATATGTTACCTGCCAAATATAAAAATGGTGCATTTATTTGTTTTCACGGTTCATGGAATAGAGCTCCATTGAAGCAAGGAGGCTATTTTGTGGCTTTTGTGCCTTTCGGAAAGGATGGGAAACCATCGGGAGCTTATGAGGTTTTTGCCGAAGGTTTTGCGGGTGGACCAGAAGTTAAACAACCCAACGATGCCAAAGCTCGTCCCATGGGAATTGCTCAAGCAAATGACGGTTCAGTTTTGATTACGGATTCGGTGAAAGGGAAAGTTTGGAAGGTTATTTATCAGTAAAAAAGGTCAAAATGAAATACATAATAAGTTTGTTAATACTGACCTTTCTAATAAGTTCAGCCATGATTCAGCAGAAGCCTAAACAGGCTAAGGTGAATCATTCTAAAATTGCTAAAACGAAGAAGCAAGTGGTTAAAAATCAATCACTTGCCGATTCTGGAAAAATCGTTTACGAAACTTACTGTTTGGCTTGTCATCAAGAAGACGGAAGTGGTGTACCTGGTATGAATCCACCTTTGGGCAAAACGGATTGGGTTTTGGGTGAATCTGGTCGATTGATTAATGTCATTTTGAAAGGCCTAAAAAATGCTGAAATCAACGGTGATTCTTATTCCAACGAAATGGCTTCACACGATTTCTTGACGGATAAACAAATCTCGAAAGTTCTTACTTACGTGCGTAAAAACTTTGGCAATAATGCCAGTGCCATCAGCATAGAAGAGGTAAAACAACAAAGAGCTAAGAAGTAATATAAAAAGTGTTAATTCGAAAATTAGCAAACTATTTTTCTGTTAAAAAGCCTTTCTCAGCAATTGAGGAAGGCTTTTTCCTTAAAATATCTAATCTCTAATCTATGCAAAATACCAAAAAACAATATTTTATTGGAGCAGTTTCGGTGGTAATTGGCTCGGTGCTTTTTGCTGGGAAAGCCGTATTAGTTCGCTACAATTACATACATTTCAAAGTTGATACCGTTCCACTTTTGGCACTCAGAATGTTATTTTCGGCTCCTTTTTATGCCGTGATTCTGTATTTCCAAAATAGAAAACAATCAGAAGTTCCCAAACTCACGGGCAAAGAATGGCTGTGGATGTTGGCAATTGGCTTGGTGGGTTATTACTTAGCCGCCTTCTTCGATTTTTGGGGTTTGAAGTACATCACTGCCAGCGTAGAAAGGCTTATTCTATTTATTTACCCTACTTTGGTAGTAATTATTTCGGCTATTTTCCTCAAAAAACCAATCTATAAAATCCAATATTTTGCCTTGATTATCACTTATTTGGGCGTTGTTGTTTCTTTCATCCCCGACCTTCAAGTGGGTATGCAAAAAGATTTAATTATCGGTTCAACGCTCGTCTTTTTGAGTTCGTTGACGTATGCTCTTTATCTGATTGGTTCGGGCGAAATGATTCCAAAAGTAGGAGCTTTGCGGTTTACGTGCTACGCCATGTTGATTTCTACGGTGATGGTAATTTTGCATTATTCTGTTAGTATTAGTGGCAATCTTTTTGCCTATTCATCAGGAGTTTACTGGCTTTCAATCGTGATGGCGGTATTCACAACGGTTATTCCATCATTTTTGATTTCAGAAGGAATCAGACGAATTGGTTCGGGCAATGCTTCTATTATTGGCAGTATCGGACCGATTGCAACCATTATCATGGCAAATATATTTTTAGGAGAAATCATCACTTCATGGCAAATTATCGGAACATTCATCGTTTTAGGCGGTGTATTGATGATTTCTTGGAAAGGTAAAAAGTGATTTTCGATGTTCGGTTTTCGATGCGACCGTCGCTTCGGTTTGGTGTTTGGGTTTTTATTTCAAAGCCTCAACTGACAACTTTGAAATACTTCCCTTCCCTCCTACTGCCCAAACGCCATTACCCGAAACACTAACGGAGTGAAAGGCAGATTTATCAATCATAATCCAAGATTTACCAAAGTCTTTTGAATAACAAGTTCCTGATGGTCCAACGGCTATCAGGAATTTCTTTTTATACACTGATACGCCTTCTTTTAG
>JANPGQ010000719.1:0-2965 GCA_031423975.1 Cytophagales bacterium
TAATTTCGTAAAGTTATTAAAACTTATTTTACGAAAAATTTGTCCAGTTAATTAGGGGGTTCGGGAGTTCTTCTACACCTTTTTCTGAATAATTTTAAAATGATATTCGCCTTTTGGACAAATTAGGGAATTTCAAACCACAAACTCCAAATAGTTACTCGGGTTAATCAACTTCACTTCGTAAATGGGATAATTGTTAGTGAAAGTAGAGGGGAATTTTACTTTTTTATGTTCGCTCTATTTAAACTCAAAATATTCTAATATCATTATAAAAATAGATTACAATCTTTTTTATAACCTTTTTTATTAAACTTCCACCTCCGCCTCAATTATCTCCACCTTTTTCCCCATCTTTTTCTGAATAATTTTAAAATGATGTTCGTCTTCTGGGCAAATTAGGGAGATAGCTTCGCCTGATGCGGTGGCTCTGCCTGTACGTCCGATGCGATGAATGTAGTCTTTGGGCGAGCGGGGCAATTCGTAATTTATCACAAAGGGCAAAAACTGAATATCTATCCCTCTCGAAGCTAAATCTGTGGCTACTAAAACGGTGGTTTTGCCTGTTTTGAAGTTTCTGAGTGCTTCGGTTCTGGCTCCTTGGGTCTTTTTGCTGTGAATGGCAAGGGCATTAATACCATTCTTCTTTAATTTATCAACCAAATTATCTGCCGTTCTCACAGACGATACAAAGACTAACACTTGGGTCATATTTTGGCTTTGAATCAGGTGTCTCAACAGCGGCCCTTTCCTCTCGGGGCTTACCAGATAAGCAGTTTGTTTTATCAATTCCAAATTATCAACTTCTGGCTCAATTTCTATCTTTACGGGTTCACAAAGGAGATTTTCTTTGATGATTTCTAATTTGGTATCAAGCGTGGCGGAGAATAAAATATTTTGCCTTTTTTGAGGCATCAATTTGAAGAGATGAGCCATTTCATCTTGAAAACCGAGGTCTAACATTTTGTCGGCTTCATCCAACACTAAGATTTCTATTTTACCCAGATTGATTGATTGCGTTGAAATCAAATCTAATAATCGTCCAGGGGTGGCTACTAATATTTCGGTATCTTTCAATTTTACCATTTGCTGGTTCAAAGGAACACCCCCAAAAACGGCAAGATTCTTCACTTTTATGGGTAAATTTTCCGCAAAATTAAAGATGACTTCACTAATTTGTAAAGCTAATTCACGAGTGGGTACTAATATTAAAACCTTTAAATGGAGGTTTCTGGACGCTTTTTTACGCTGAAATAACTCTAAAATAGGCAAGACAAAACTGGCAGTTTTCCCCGAACCTGTTTGGGCAATTCCTTGAATATCTTTCCCCGCCAAAATCGCAGGAATGGCTTGTTGCTGAATAGGAAATGGGCTTGGATATTGCTGTTTGGCAATAGCTTTTAATAGCGACTCCGATAAACCAAGGGATTCAAAAGACATAATTATTTTGTTAAATTTCTTACAAAGGTAATCATGATTTCGATGCGACCGTCGCTCGGTTCGATGTTCGGTTATCGTTGTTGGGAAAATTGGTTATTCCCTTCTTTGAATTGTTCCTTTACAAATCTGCCAAATGAACATCGTACAGGTATGTACAGGTGTATGAATCTTAAATTAATCAGTAGATTTGTAATACTATATTTTTTCTTAACATATTGATATTTTGATAAAAGACTCAGTAGATACTTTGTTGTTAAGTATTTCCATATTGAGCGTTTACGAACATCGAAATATTTATAACCAAATTTAGAACACAGCATGGGAGCAATTTTTGGCGTTTTTTTTCACTTTATCGGTGGTTTTGCATCGGGTAGTTTTTACATTCCTTACAAAAAGGTGAGAGGTTGGTCTTGGGAAAGTTACTGGATTACGGGAGGCATTTTTTCTTGGTTAATTGTACCACCAATTGCAGCCTATTTGACCATTCCAAATTTTGGCGAAATCATTTCAAGTACCAATGGTTCCGTTTTGTTTTGGACTTATTTAATGGGACTTTTATGGGGAATTGGCGGTCTGACTTATGGATTGGGCGTTCGATATTTGGGCGTTTCGTTGGGTAGTTCCATTATTTTAGGGCTTTGCTCAGTTTTTGGTTCAATCATTCCTTCAATTTACTATAATTTTAATCCCACTACGGGCAAAGATACCATCCACGATTTGATCACAAATCATTGGGGACAAATGGTTTTATTGGGCTTGGCGGTTTGCGTTTTGGGTATTGTTATCTGCGGAAAAGCGGGGGGTATGAAAGACAAAGACCTTGGCGGAAAAACGGAGGATAATGCAGAGTTTGATATTACAAAAGGTTTAACATTTTCTGTGATTTCAGGTGTTTTGAGTGCTTGTTTTAGTTTCGGAATTGAGGCGGGTTCGTCAATGGCACACGTAGCAAATGAGCAATGGGTGGCTCAGAACGTAGGGCAAGGGGAGTTTTTATATAGAAATAATGTAGTGTATATAGTGATTCTTTGGGGTGGACTTACAACCAATTTGATTTGGTGTATGTACCTCAATTTTAAGAATAAATCATTTGGCGATTATTCAAATGCTGAAACGCCATTGTTGAAAAACTATATTTTCTCTGCTATTGCGGGTACAACGTGGTTTTTACAATTCTTCTTCTACGGCATGGGCGAAAGTCGCTTAGGAAATGGTCCAAGTTCATGGATTTTGCACATGGCATTCATCATTTTGGTAGCTAATTCGTGGGGCTTAATTTTGAAGGAATGGAAAGGCGTTTCAAAGAAAACATTAACAACTATTATTGCAGGGATTTTGACAATTGTTCTATCTGTTTTGATAGTTGGCTATGGTAATTCATTGAAATAGAAACCGTTAATTTTACCATTTATGTTAGATAGGTAGCATTGTTTTTTATGAAAAAGGGTCAAATTCGAGATGAATTTGACCCTTTTAAATTTACAATACGAAGTGATTTTTACGAAAAAATACTTGAATATTTTTCTTT
>JANPGQ010000720.1:0-8968 GCA_031423975.1 Cytophagales bacterium
TTTAAGATGAGGTTGGCGTTTGCGTAACACTATCACACCCACACATACCATGATAAAACTTGCCAGCGTACCGATATTGACTGTTTCCGCCAGTTCGCCAAGTGGTATAAACCCAGCTACGATAGAAACGATAGCGCCACACATGAGAATAATTTTTGTCGGAGTTTGACGGTCTGGATTCACTTCTGAGAATACTGGTGATATCAAACCATCACGGCTCATGGCAAAAAGAATACGAGTCAGGCCGTATAGCAATACTAACAGCACCGTAATGAGCCCAGCCAACACACCAGTTGCAACGAGTGTAGATGCCCATGTATAGCCAATCTTAGTGAGTGCGAAGGCGACTGGTGAAGATACATTCAGTTCAGTGTAAGGCACAATCCCTGTAAGCAGGGCTGAAACAATGATGTAGATGATAGTGCAAAAAGAGAGTGAAACAATTAAGCCTATTGGCAAATCTCGTTGTGGATTTTTACATTCTTCTGCCATCGTAGAGATAGAATCAAAGCCAATAAAAGCGAAAAATACCAAAGCTACGCCTTTCAAAACACCCTTTGAACCATTGGGAGCAAAAGGAGTCCAATTGTCGGGTTTAATATAAAATGCACCCACACAAATTACCAATAAAATAACTACCAATTTTAATGCTACCAAAAAATTACTCACATTACGAGATTCCTTTACCCCTACATACACCAGTGCCGTAACCAACATCGTAATCACGCCCGCAGGCAAATCAATCAAAAAATGAATACCACCAATCAACGGAGCATTTAAGTATGCCTGTGCCGCCGCAATATCGCCACCCACCAATTTCTCAGTCTGGCTCAATACAAAAGCTCGGTGAGCAGTTCCATAATCAAAAGTTAAATAATCTGGGAAAATAATTCCGAATCCTCTGAGCATAGAAACAAAATATTCCGACCAAGAAATAGCTACAACCATATTGGAAACCGCATATTCCAAAATCAAAGCCCAGCCAATAACCCAAGCAAAAATTTCCCCGAATGAAACATATCCATAAGTATAAGCACTTCCCGACACCGGTACCATTGAAGCAAATTGTGCATAGCAAAGAGCCGTGAAAACACAGGCAATTGATACGAACAGGAATAATAACGTAACCGCAGGTCCACCATCAAAACTGGCTCGCCCGATAGTGCTAAATATTCCTGCACCAATAATGGCGGCAATTCCAAATGAAGTCAAATCTCGGACTCCTAAGACTTTATTAAGCCCTGAATCATGCGACTCGTCACTTTGTTTTAAAATATTTGAAATAGATTTACGTCTAAAAATAGAATTTTCTGGCATTTAGTTTGTGATTTATCGTTGGGAAATGTGAATTTTTAGAATTAATCAAAGATACTCAAATTCTCCAAAAACCGAAAATATAGAGAATAGATTAGTTTTTAAGAATTTCATTTTAACTTTGTTGTTAAGCTATAAGTATTAGCAATGAGCAAGGAGTGGCTCATTGCTCAAAATTTACACCTAACAAACCACCGTAAAAAAAGCGTTAAATGAATCAAACAGCCGTAGTTATTTTAAACTACAATGGTCGAAAATATCTGACCGATTTTTTGCCCTCCGTTATCAATAATTCTCCCAATACAAGCATTTATGTGGCAGATAACGCCTCAACTGATGATTCGTTGACTGTTTTGAAAAATAATTTTCCTTCGGTCAAAATCATTCAACTCTTTGAAAACCATGGCTTTGCCCAAGGGTATAATGAAGCCTTAGCACAAATTAAAGACCAATTTCAATATTATATTCTCCTAAACTCAGACGTAGAAGTTACTCCCAACTGGATTGAACCCATCATTTCCCTCATGGAATCCAATCCAAATATTGCCGCTTGTCAACCCAAGATACTTTCTTATCACGAAAAAACCCATTTTGAATACGCAGGAGCAGCGGGCGGTTTCATTGACCGTTTGGGCTATCCATTTTGCCGAGGGAGAGTTTTTTTATCCCTTGAAGAAGATTTAGGTCAATATGATGACACTCGAGAAGTTTTTTGGGCAACGGGTGCGTGTATGTTTGTAAAAGCAGAGATTTTTCACAATCTCGGTGGATTTGACGGTGATTTCTTTGCCCACATGGAAGAAATAGATTTGTGTTGGCGAATGAAACACGCAGGTTATCAGATATTTACCTGTGGAGAATCAACGGTTTATCATGTAGGCGGTGGCACATTACACAAATCAAATCCCCACAAAACTTTCTTGAATTTTAGAAATGGATTGGTGATGTTATACAAAAATCATCCCGATAAAGGATTATTCAAAACGTTATTAACAAGATTGATTTTGGATGGTGTAGCGGGAGTGAAATTCTTGCTATTCGACTCGTGGGAAGACTGTTGGGCAGTAGTAAGAGCTCATTTTAACTTTTATTTCCATTTTAGAACTTGGCATAAAAAACGCCAAAAAATTCAGAAAATAGATAACTTAGGACAAATATTTAAAAGAAATATTGTCTGGCAACACTTTGTGAAAGGAAAAGAAAGATTTGACGAAATGATTTAAAATTCCCAAACCGTAGGATTATTTCTTTGACGGAGATAACGGCGAATATTCATCCAAAAGGCAAGTACCAAGTAAATAATAATCGGCGACCCAACTGTTATAAAAGATAAGTAAACGAAATATAGGCGAATACTGGCAGTAGAAATGCCAAATTTCTCTCCTAATCGAGTGCAAACGCCAAAAACGTGATGTTCAACAAAGTATTTTAATCGTACCATAATTAATTGGGCTAATGTGTATTGTTAATTCAAAATTACACAAAATTGGAAGTAGTTCAAAATCTAAAGGACTAAGAATATATCAAATATAGATGTTTTTTATAGAAATTTGTTAGAAAAACACAAAATAATAATGAGTAAATACTACTAATTTATCATTTTTAGTGAAAAATAATTTTAAAAGACTTGGAATGATTGAAATAATGACTACATTTGGGGGTTAATAGTTTAAAAAACAAGTTATTAGTACCAAGTAGTCCGTTTTCAAGAGTACGTTTTTCCCTCAGATTTACCTCCTCATTGATAATTAAAACTCCCCAAGTATAAAATCCTTTAATTTTTTGAACTGTTGATTCACGTCAAGCAACAATCTCGTTGCCCAATGAAGTGATTTTTTTTCACAAAATTTTTTTAATTATCATGCAAACAGGCACAGTAAAATTTTTTAATGAGAGTAAAGGTTTCGGATTTATCGTTGACGATCAGTCTGGACAAGAAATTTTTGTTCACGTAACAGCTTTAGGCGGAACACACATTCGTGAAAACGATAAAGTTTCATTCGACGTTGTTGAGGGCAAAAGAGGATTGAACGCAGAAAACGTTAGCAAAATGTAAGATTTGTCTTCGGACAATTTTATAATTTGTATGTTTATATAGTGGATTTGAGTAAATCGGATTCAAGTAGTTTATTTTATTTATTTCGATTTATCTCGAAAACAGAGAGCCGCAAGGTTATGTTTGTTCAATGGGAATCTAACCCAATTTTAAATTAGAGCCGAAATTCAGAATTAGTCGATTTAGGGAAATCCTAAATTGACTAATTTCTAAAGTTTCAATTAATTAGAGTTTTTTAATTTTTTATAATAATTTTTATTTTTTATGCAAACTGGTAAAGTTAAATTTTTCAACGAATCAAAAGGTTTTGGATTTATCGTTGATGACAACACGGGAGAAGAAGTTTTCGTACACGTAACAGGTTTAAACGGATTAACTATCCGTGAAAATGATGAGGTTTCTTTCGAAGTACAAGAAGGAAAGCGTGGCTTAAACGCTGTAAATGTAAAGAAAGCATAGTCTGACTTTTCATTATAATTCATTAAAAAAGCCCTTCCATTTACTTGGTAGGGCTTTTTTGATGTTATTAGGGGTTAGGTTTTGGAGGTTAGGAATTTGTAAGCCTACATTACCTCTAACCCCTAAAACCCAACCCCTAACCCCTAATTTTCAAACCATTTCATCACTTCATCCTTAGTAGGAATTGAAATGTCTAATTTTAATTTCTTTCTCATGCCTCCCAAATCGTTGAAAACTTTGTTTGGATTGGCTTCTTTCAAGGCTGAAATTGTCATGAAACCCATTTTTTGTAAAACTGGAATCCAAGCTGTTGGTACACCAATTGCCTCGTAATCTGCATCAGTAGCCATTTCTACTTTCTTCTCTGGACGCATCTGTGGGAAGAAAAGTACCTCTTGTATAGAAGTCTGATTGGTCATCAACATCGTCAAACGGTCAATCCCAATCCCAATTCCTGCCGTTGGTGGCATACCATATTCTAATGAACGCAAGAAATCTTCGTCCATTACCATTGCTTCGTCATCACCTCTTTCTGCTAATTTCAATTGTTCCTCAAAACGTTCTCTTTGGTCAATTGGGTCATTTAGTTCAGAATACGCATTGGCAATTTCTTTTCCATTGACAAATAATTCAAAACGTTCAACCAAACCTTCTTTACTACGATGCTTTTTGGTAAGTGGCGACATTTCAACGGGATAATCAATGATAAAAGTTGGCTGAATGAGGTTTGCTTCTACTTTTTCGCCAAAAACTTCATCAATCAATTTGCCAGTACCCATAGTGGCATCCACTTCAACTCCCCACGATTTGCAATGTCCACGAAGCGTTTCTTCGTCCATGCCTTCTACATTGACACCTGTATATTTTTCAATGGCACCCGCAATGGTCAAACGAGTGAATGTACCTCCGAATTCAATTTCATTTTCACCAACTTTTATTAAAGTTTGTCCGTTGGTAGCGATGGCAACTTTCTCGAAAATCTGTTCGGTAAAATCCATCATCCAGTTGTAGTCTTTGTAGGCTACATAAAATTCCAAAGAGGTAAATTCTGGATTGTGGGTTCTGTCCATACCTTCATTACGGAACATTTTGCCAAACTCATAAACACCTTCAAAACCACCTACAATTAATCTTTTCAAATATAATTCGTTGGCAATACGCATAAATAAAGGCATATCCAAAGTATTATGATGCGTTTTGAAGGGGCGTGCAGATGCTCCACCATGAATAGATTGGAGAATAGGGGTTTCCACTTCCAACCAACCTTTTGCATCAAACATAGTCCGCATCGTGGTCACGATTCTGGCACGTTTCAAGAAAATATCTTTCACCTCTGGATTTACAATCAAATCCACATATCGCTGCCGATAACGCATTTCTGGGTCTGTGAAACCATCGTGAATATTGCCGTCTTCGTCTCTTTTTACTACTGGAAGTGGTTTCAATGATTTATTCAAAATCTTGAATTCCGTAACATGGATAGAGATTTCGCCCACTTGGGTTGTGAAAACGTAGCCTTTTATGCCAACTATGTCACCAATGTCCAAGAGCTTTTTGAAGACGGTATTATAAAGGGTTTTGTCTTCGTCTGGGCACAAATCATCACGACGAAAATATACTTGAATACGTCCCGTTGAATCTTGCAATTCGGCAAATGAGGCACTTCCCATAATACGGAAAGACATTAAACGCCCTGCGATTGAGACGGATTTGTAATCTATTTTATTATTATCATAATTCTTGAGGATGTCGGCAGCCGTAACGTTTACGTCAAACATTTCAGCAGGATATGGGTTTATGCCCATTTTCATTAATTCTTCACGCTTTTGTCGGCGAAGTAATTCTTGTTCGGAAAGTTGTATCATTTTTGTTTTTATTTCTATATGCAAAATTACCCACAAACGCACGGATAAACAAAAAGAGCCTGATTTTTGGTTAGACTCTTTTCCATTTCTGCGTATTTTAATAATAAATTTAGTTCTTCGTCTTCAATGAAATATCTTTCTTTTTTATCGTAAATGAAAAATAAAACAATTTTTTTCGTGTACAACTTTAACGATATTTATAATTCTTACTACTCCTTATTTACTTTTATTTTTTGAAAATCTGTCAGTAGATAAATATTTATGTCTAATAGTTGTTTGCTATTTTGGCATTAATCCGACTAAGATTGTGTGTAAATATTAATTTATAAATCTGTGAATTTTGTAAGTATTTTAAAGGAACATGTAATGATTTTGAAGTTTAATAGTAAGAAATTTGTAATATCATTTGATAATTTTTTTATTGAACTCGGAAATGATAGCAAATTAATTTTAGAAAATCACAGACTTCATCATTACAGAAAAGTCACACGTAAAATTACCTGATTTAAAAAAATGGGTAAATCTACGCTAAAAAGAGAGGTTTCTATTTATTTACTTTGTATCGTTAAATCGGAGAAAATAAAAACCTTTTCCTGTCTTATCTCAATCAAATATGAACACATCAGTAGTACAGAATCTTGCATATCAGCCAATAAATTTTAGTAAAAATTACCAACCCGTTCTCTTGACGGACCGAAAGAAAAAACAGATTATTGTTCGGGACGTTGTGATGTTGGAAGGAGAAGGGAATTATACTTATTTTCACTTGAAATGCGGAAAGAAAATTTTGCTTTCCAAAACCATGAAAGAGTATTGCGAATTATTTGAGCAGAACGACTTCGTAAGAATTACCAAGTCTTACCTCATTAACCTTAATTATTTAAAAGAAGTCGAAAAATTGGGTGAAATGACCGTAGTAATGCAGTCAGGACAACGAATTGAGATTTCGAGAAGGCGAAAAAGTTTGTTTAATCAGAATTTTAGAGCTTTCAAACAAAGAAAATAAAAAAAGCCTCGATTCGATTCTTTAAGGGGTTTTAGAATCAAGTTTGGCTTTTTAAAGATAAACTATTTTAGTGGTTAGGTGAATAACATACAGCTTCCTAAATATTTTGGGGAGCTGTTTTTTTGTTTCAATAATACATGGCAAAGATGGCCGTGCTACAGGTATCGCTTCCTCAACATTTTCATCATATATAGATTGATTTCCCATTGATTGGCTACGGGCATTTGCGTATATGGCATGGTGTGGAGGTAATTAGGAGGACCAAATTCGGTAAGCATCGTGAGGGGTTGGCCTGCTTTTTTCTTCATTTCTACCACTTTATCCCACCAACCTAAATGCGTTTTTACGGCATTTTCCCATTCGGGTGCCCGTGGGTCGGTTACTTGCGGACCTTCTTCATAGCCTACTCGTGTGTGTATATGTCCCGTGCGTTCGAGGGCGGCTTGTACTACTTCGGGTTGGTCTTGCAATAATGACTCGTGGACATTGCACCAATGCGAAATGTCAAGGGTAAGTCTTAAATCTGGGTTTTTATCCATGAAATTTTTGGTAATATGTCCAGCAAATAGCATTCTGCTCCGATGAGTTTCATGGTAAATTGGGATGTTTGATTTCTTAGAAATTTCTGTCGTAAAATCAATAAAAGCCTTATTTTGTTCGTAGCTAAAATAATCTTTACCGCTGTGACAATTTATATAAGTTGGTTTCAGAATTGTTTGCTGAGTAGCTTCATTGACCATTTTTTTAAATTGGTCTAAATGTTTTTGATAATCTTTTTCACCACTTCCTGCCAAAAAGCCGACTTCTAATTGATATTTTTTCAAAGCCGCAAAAAGCTCATCTTGTTCTTGTTTTTGGGATGTCCACCAAACCTCAATACCTTCATAACCTTCCTTTTTGGCTAAGGCACAGAAAGAATCAATGCTACCCGTATATCCCCAACTGGTAGCAAATATTTTGAGCGAAAAACCATCGGCGGGTTTGAAATTATGGGCTTTAGTTTCGGCAAAAATTTCGAGAGAAGAAAGTAAACTTACACTGGCAAGGGCGGAGGCATTTGACATAAAATTTCTTCGGTTCATGTGGTGAAATAATTAATTTTTATTACAAAGATAAAAGGGGTTTCAATGTCAAAAATACTCTGGGTTATTTGTTTTGAGTCATACTGAAAAATGATACTTTGTACTAAAAAATTAAGTGTTAAAAATTTGGAATATTGAAAAAAAAAATTACATTTGAATAGTTATTTGTCATCTCCTCCATTTCCTCCACTAAGCATTAAAATTGTACAGTTTTAAGAACGCTATCAAATCTGCAACATATATGATAGGGGCAACCGCTGAGAAGCCCTTGAAAAAGTAAGCTCTAATTTTTTAATATTATCGCTATGAAAGCCCAAAAAGATACCTTGCTACGAGGTAACAAAAAATCTACTGCTTTATTGAAAAGACTGTCTGTTTTTTCGCCAGGCTCACAAGGTAATTACAATACGAATATGCACATGATTAATGGAATCAGACCTTAAACCAAGTCATCATGAAAAAGCAAATATTTATATTAATTTTAGCAATAATGAGTTGCGAGAAAGACGATAACGGTTTTACAGACGCAGGAGAACCAGTGAGTGTATATTTAGTAGGTAAATGGGAACTTAGAAAAATTGAGAACACAAAAACTTCTAAAATTGTTACTCAATTTGGCTATACAGAAATATTAGAAGTTGGTAATGATAATATTAATGATTTTAATAAGATTTATAGAAATAGTTTATTGATTGATACCTACATTAGGGTTAGATCAGGTACTGAAATGAGTGCTAAAAATATGACAGTATTAGACAGATTTGTGGGGCAAAAGGAACGTTTTTATCGTATATTAAATGGTAATTCTCAAAATATTTCACTCGAAGCGTCTGGCTATGTGAATAAAGTAGGAGCTTCCGCAGACACGCTCAAATACTATTATGTTCCGATAAAATAGGCTCAAATGAGTTTTTATTACATCATCAAAGGCTATCCAATCAAACGGATAGCTTTTTTAGTTTTATGTCAAAAAGCCTCATTTCAAGCTATTCTGGCATATATTTTTTAATTTATTTGCGAGTTTCAAGACAATATTTCCGAAAATGCAATATGGCTTGTGTTTTGTGTTTATGATTAGTGAAAGTTTGAAACATGATAAAAATCATTGGTACGAAAATTTTATGTTACAAAATTTGTAAAGCCAATAATTGATATAAACCTAAGAAAAGAAAATGCAAAAATACAC
>JANPGQ010000721.1:0-8820 GCA_031423975.1 Cytophagales bacterium
CTGAATTTGGATTCGTCAGATTCATGGATGAAAGGATTATTAATAAATCCGATAAAGGATAAAATAATTTTACGATTTAAAATCCAATTCATCCATGAATCTGACGAATCCAAATTCAGACAGACAAAATCCCACTCAAAACCCCTTCCTTCAAAGCATAATTTGACACCTTAATACGTTGAATATCATGCTGTTTCAGCATAAAATCTATCAAACAAACACCCACCACAATCATATCTACTCGTAATTCAATCATGCCGGCAATTGCCATTCTTTCATCGTGATTTGAAGAAACTAATTTGAGGAATGAATCATAAAATTCTGAAATCGGGAGGTCAAATGAAATTTGTTCTGGTGGAGGTAATTGTCCCTGAGTTTTCATAAAATACATATCCACCAGCGTTTCAAACGAACCTGCCGAGCCTATTATACATACAGGAGCATACTGATGAACGGCATTGGTGAGGGGCAAAAGTTGTTCTTCTAAGTAATTTTTGAGAGCTTGCACCGAACGTGGAGAGATAGGGTCGGAGGTCATAAATTTATCCATCAATCGCTGACCGCCTATTTCAAAACTTTGTTTCCAAAAAATCTTGTTCTCATTGCAAATAATAAACTCCACCGAACCTCCGCCAATATCCATAATCATTGATGTTTCAGTGCCGATTTTCATTCCCAGTTTCACGCCTTCATAAATCAAGGCAGCTTCTTCTTCTCCTGAAATAACGTTAATTTCAATGCCAGTTTCCGCTAAAATTCTTGCACAAAACTCTTCTCCATTTTTGGCATTACGCACGGCACTGGTGGCTGTGGCTAACACATTTTTAGAAGTAACACCTTCTTTATCAAATAGTTGCTGAAAATATTTCAATCCTGCAATACCTCGTTTGATTCCTTCTTCGGTAATAATTCCCTTTGAAATGCCGCCTTTACCAATCTTGGCTGCATAAGATTCTTCATGAATGGTTCGGAAGGTTTCGCCCTCTTGTTCGATGATTAATAGTTGAAATGTATTCGTTCCTAAGTCAATAATTGCTTTCTTTATCACAGCTTTCTAATTGATTGTAATGTTTTGGATTTACCTTTGCATTGCAAAGATAGGATAATTAAAGATGGTATTAATAACAGGCATAACAGGTTTAGTAGGCAGTTTTACGGCAAGGCATTTTTTGGCAGCAGGCTATAGAGTGGCGGGCCTGAAAAGAGCGAATAGTGATTTGTCTTTATTGCAAGACATTGAAAATCAAATAGTTTGGCACGAAGGAGACATTTTAGATATAATGTCTCTGGAAAAAGCAATGGTTGATATTGAGTACGTTATTCATACTGCTGCCATTGTTTCATTCGCTCCCAAAGACCGTGACAGAATGTTCAAAACCAACATTGAAGGCACGGCAAATGTGGTGAATATTTGTTTGGAAAATAACATCAAAAAACTCTGTTTTGTTAGTTCTGTGGCGGCATTAGGGCGAAGTGTTCCGAACGAAAAGAAAACAGAAAACGTTATTTCTATTGATGAGAAAGCAACTTGGGAAGAAAGCCCATTAAACTCTAACTACGCCAAAACCAAATACTTAGCTGAGATGGAAGTCTGGCGAGGAGAGGCAGAAGGCTTGAATTGCGTAGTTGTAAATCCATCTTTGATTCTGGGCGAAGCTGATTGGCATAAAAGTAGTACACAATTACTGAAATACGTTTTCGACGAACATAAATTTTATCCACAAGGAAACCTTAATTATGTAGATATTTTGGATGTTGCCGAATGTATTTTTAAACTAACTATTGGAGATATTTCAGGAGAGAAATTTATCCTCAGTGCAGGTGAGATTACTTATAAAAACTTCTTTGAGAAAGTCGCTCCAAGATTTCATAAAAAATCCCCAAGCATTTTATTACGAGCATCCATAACTTCCATAATATGGCGATTAGAGGCAATTAGAAGTTTTTTTACGGGAAATGCTCCTCTGATTACCAAAGAAACCGCATTGTCATCAAGTCATTCTTTTAAGTATCAAAATGATAAAATTAAACACAGCCTTGGTTTTGAATTTAAGAATTTGGACGAGAGTTTGGATAGGATTTGTGGAAAATTAGTAGAAAAGTATCGTTAATTATAGCACGATTTTTGCTTGTAAATACAGAAAAAATGGGGTATTTGGTAAGTTAATTTTTTTCTACTAAATTTAGTATTAGTTATCAGTTAATGGTTATTAATAGTCGGTAAATAGTTAAAAAGAACTTGGTGTTTCAAATGGTATTTGTTTTAACCAGAAGCTAATAACCAGTAACCAATAACTAAATCACCCCCCTAAAATATCAATGATGGAACAAGATTTTGAAGATCGCCGAGAAGAGACTTTGCACTCTGTGAAGCGTTTTGAAACCATGCTTAGGCGTATGGAATCGTCTTTTTTCGACCTTGATACCTACGAATCAATCGTGGAACATTATATGGACGAAGGGAAGATTGAGGATGCCATGAAGGCTTGCGAAATAGCCTTGGAACAGTATCCATATTCCTTAGAATTGATGCTTTGCAAGGCGGAACTCCTCGCTAACATGGGCAAGCACGATGATGCCCTCGAAGCCATCGACAAAGCCGAAATTTACAACCCTTCTGATACAGATATTATCTATCTCCGCAGCACCGTTTACAATCTCAAAGGCGACTATCAAACCGCCATAGAGCTACTGACTGAGGTTTTGGACATTGCTGAAGACAAAGATGAAGTGTATTTTCACATCGGTTTGGCGTATCAGAGTTGGGGAAAACATCACAATGCCGTTGCCGCTTTCAAGCAGTCGATTGAGATAAATATCAAGAACGAAAATGCCCTTTATGAACTGGCAAATAGTTTGGATGAAATAGGGAAATTGGAAGAATCGCTGCCTTATTATCAGCAATTTATTGATACTGACCCTTATTCAGAAAATGCTTGGTACAATATCGGAATTGCCTATTCTAAATTAGGAAAATTTGAAGATGCGGCAGAGGCGTATGAATTTTCAGTAGCGATAAATGATAAGTTTGCTTCGGGATATTTTAATCTTGGCAATTCTTATATGAACCTCGGCAATTGGGCAAAAGCGGAAGAAGCTTACCGCTATTGTCTTGAATATGAGGATATTACACCCGAAGTTTATTGTTGTTTTGGAGCAAGTATCGAGCGACAAGAACGTTTTGGCGAAGCAATACATTACTACAAAGATGCCATAAAATTAGACCCAAATTGGGATGATGGTTACTTTGGCGTTGGCGTTTGTCTGTGCGAATTGGAACGTTGGTTTGAAGCAACTCATTTCTTGAAAAAAGCCATTACACTGGATGATAAAAATGCCTATTACTGGCTAACGATGGGTGATGCAGAATTTGGTTTGGGCAATACAGTTTCAGCCATGGAAGCCTTCCAAAAATCTGTAGAATTGGAAGTAATTAATCCAGAAGCATGGATAAAATGGTCGGCAATTAATCATGAGCAAGGTGATTTTGAAATGGCAGCCGAATTGATGCTATCTGCCATAGATGCCATGCCTGAAGAAGCAGAATTATACTACCGTGCGGCTGTTTATTTCATCAAATCAGGCAAATATAAAGAGGCTTTCAATTATTTAGAAACAGGTTTAATCCTCAATTATGAAGGACACGAAATCATGTTTGAGTATTTTAAGAATTTAGAAACTCAGAAGGCGATTTTTAGGATTATTGAACAGTATCGGAAGTAGGGATTAGGGAATTTGGATTCTCAAAAAAATAGTTCCATTTTCCTAATTACTCAATCCTAAATCACCCCTCCTCCGTAACAATTCCATTTTCACATTTCAAAATACGGGCAGGAAATTTTCTAATCATATCAAAATCGTGGGTTGCCATCAAAATTGAAGTGCCTGATTTATTGATTTCATGAAAAAGTTTGATAATTTGTCCCGACACTTCTGGGTCGAGATTCCCTGTAGGTTCATCGGCAAAAAGGATTTGGGGTTCGTTCAATAATGCCCTCGCAATCACTACTCTTTGTTGTTCGCCACCCGATAATTGATGGGGCATTTTATCCCTTGAGGTGGACATACCTACCTGCATCAATACCTCTGCAATACGGGCTTTTATCTTGCCCGAATCCTTCCAACCCGTTGCTTCCAAAACCCACAAAAGGTTCTCATAGACGTTTCTGTCCATGAATAGTTGGAAATCTTGAAAAACCACGCCAATCTTACGGCGAAGAAAAGGGCGGTCAGACGGTTTTAAAGTTTCTATTTCATAACCTACCACTTGGGCTTTACCTTGTTGAAGCCAAAGGTCTGCATAAAGTGTTTTTAGCAATGAACTTTTACCACTTCCCGTGCGTCCAATCAAGAAAACAAATTCTCCTTTATTAATAGAAAAATTCACATCACTCAACACGACACGTTCTTTCTGAAAAATAAAAGCATTATGGATGGAAACGACTGCTTGGGAAGTGAACATATTTTTTAATTATGAATTATGAGATATGAGTTGCTACACTCTTCTTTATTCTCAAAGTTAAGTATATCTGTTAAGATTTGAAAGTGTCATTTATAGTAAAGCAAAAAACTCCGTAGAATTTTATCTAACGGAGTTTTTTGTAGTATTACGGGACTTACGTAGTCCTAACCATTCACCTTGGCATGGTCAGCTAAAAATTTAGCTAAACCACTATCAGTTAAAGGATGATTTAATAAGGCTAAGATTGTCGAAAGTGGTCCTGTCATTACGTCAGCTCCGATTTCAGCACATCTAAGAATATGAATAGGGTGACGAATTGAAGCCGCAAGGATTTCAGTATCGAAACCATAATTATCATAAATAGTACGGATTTGCTCAATCAATTGAATTCCATCATAAGAAATATCATCCAAACGACCCACAAATGGAGAAACGTAAGATGCACCCGCTTTAGCTGCCAAAAGAGCTTGTCCCGCCGAGAAAATCAAGGTACAGTTTGTCTTAATTCCTTTTTCAGAGAAGTATTTCAATGCCTTAATACCATCTTTAATCATTGGAATTTTCACGACAATTTTGTCATCCAATTCAGCCAATTCTTCCCCTTCACGAATCATTCCTGCCAAGTCAGTTGAGATAACTTCCGCAGAAACATCACCTTCTACGATATCACAAATGGCTTTGTAATGTCTGAAAACATTGTTTTTTCCACTAATTCCTTCTTTCGCCATCAATGACGGATTGGTAGTTACGCCATCTAAAACGCCTAACTCGTGTGCCTCTATAATTTCTGCGAGGTTGGCAGTATCAATAAAAAATTTCATGAGTAAATATCCCTTTCGGAACAATTAATAATTAAGATTGAATATTTATAATTGAGTTTCGTTTATAAAAAAATGGCTATGATGTTTATAAGACGAATTGAAGGATTTTTTTATTAAATTGAAGCTAAAATTTGTAAGTAAAAAACTTAATCTGCAAAACCTCAGCCCTATCTCCTCTTTACAACTCAGAAAGTGTGAAAGAATATTCTTCCATAATCAAGTTGGCTAATAATTTTTTACAAGCCGTATCTACTTGACTTTCAGCAGCCTCCTTGGTATCAGCTTCAACTTCCAAAGAAATATGTCTGCCAATACGAACATTATCAATGGTTGCCATTCCCAAGTTATTCAAGCCTAATTTTACGGCTTTCCCTTGTGGGTCAAGAATTTCTTTTTGTGGCATTACGTCAATTTGTGCAATAAATTTCATAATAAAATTCCCCTTTTTTAATTCCCCTTGGAGATTAAAGGGCTTATAATGGATAACAAAATATACAAAAATATGATAACTGGAATTGCCACAAAGTTCAGCAAAATCAGTAGAATTACCGAAAGAATCAAGAAAATATATTTGATTTGATTGTCTTTCCAAGTAAAATTCTTAAACTTCAAGGCAAAAAGCGGTAATTCTGCCACTAAAAGATAGGACATCACGATGGCGTAAATCACCAAAACATTGAAGTTCAGAATGTATGGAGAAAGCTCAGGATTAAATTTGAGTATAAAAGGTAATGAAGCCACCACCATTCCGTTTGCAGGAGTTGGAACGCCAATAAAAGAATCACTTTGACGAGTATCTACATTGAATTTTGCTAATCGCAATGCCGAGAAAACCGCTAAAGCAAGGGCAATATAAGGCTTATGAAATCCAAACATTCCAACGGTACAAGTGCCTGTGGTGCAACTATTTTCAATCAGTTTCAAGAGCATAAAAGCGGGTAAAACGCCAAACGTAACCATGTCTGCCAGGGAATCTAATTCCTTGCCAATGGGCGATGAAACATGGAGCAAACGAGCAACGAAGCCATCCAACCAATCGCAAACAAGGGCAATACCAATCAATATAGAAGCGGTTTCGAGGTTGCCTTCAAAAACTTGTATTATTCCAAATACACCGCAAATCAAATTGCCACAAGTGAGGGCATTAGGGATATGTCTTTTTATTTCGTACACTTTTTTTAGTTGATAATTGATAATGTATAGTTGATAATTAAGCATTTGACAATTACTTTCCATAAAGGAATCATTGAGAAGTCTTTCAACTATCAATTGTTTATTATCAATTATCAATTCTTTACAAACGGATTATTTTTCTTTTCGTAACCAATCGTAGTGATGCCGCCATGCCCTGGGAAGACCACCATTTCATCATCCAAGGTATAAAGTTTGGTTCGGATGCTTTTTTCTAAATCTGGAAAACTGCATAATGGGAAATCGGTTCTGCCAACGCTTTGTTTGAAAAGGACATCGCCACTTACACAAATATTTTCTTCCCGATTGATAAATGCCACGTGTCCAGGAGCGTGTCCAGGGACGAAGAGAATTTCCAATTCGGTATTGCCAAATTTTATCATATCACCTTCCTCAATAAAAACATCCACTTCCGAACCTTCATAATTGGGAAAACCATAAACCTCCGCCCGTGAAGCCGCATTTTGCAGTATCGGCAAATCTTTTCGATGCAAATGTAATTTCACGCCAAAAGTTCTTTTCACAAACTCATTTCCCAACACATGGTCAATATGGGCGTGCGTATTGAGCAAATGAACGACTTTGAGTTTATTATTGTCAATGAAATCTTTTAATTCTTTGCGTTCCTCGTAATTGTTACAGCCTGGGTCAATGATGACACATTCTTTGGTTTCGTCCGAAAGAATATAAGTATTTTCCGAGAATGGATTGAAGGTAAATGTGTGGACTTGTATCATGTTGCAAAAGTAATGAAAAACTACCCAATCAAAAACATCGTGGGTATTTTATGCAAATCTGGTTTTTTCTTAATCCATTCTGCAATGGTTTTTGTCTGAATCATTTCATCAACTGCTGTTACATTGGCGGCAATACATAAGTTTGTATTGGGCTGACAGGTTTGCAATAAATCTTCCAAAAAGCTATTATTCCGAAAGGGCGTTTCCATGAAAATCTGCGTTTGCTGCTTTCTGGAATCATTTTCCAAAGCTTTTAGTTTTTTGCCACGTTCTTGTTTATCAATGGGTAAATAACCATGAAAAACAAAAGATTGCCCCGAAAATCCCGAAGCCATCAATGCCAATAAAATAGAAGAAGGGCCTACCAAAGGCACAACTTTTAGATGGAATGAATGAGCGACTTTCACCGCTACTGAACCTGGGTCTGCCACGCCAGGGCAACCTGCTTCCGAAATTACGCCAATGTCCATCCCACGAGGGACTTCACTAAAATATTTGCGAACTTGCTCGATGGAGGTATCTTTATTGAGTTCATAAAAATGGAGATTATCAATGACTTTCCCCAATTTCAAATCAGCAATAAATCGCCGAGCTGTTCGGATATTTTCTACGAAATAATAATCAGTTTTCTGAATAACCTCCTTGATTTGAGGAGATAAAACACTTTCGCTGGTTTCAGGAGCGAGTATAGTTGGTATGAGAAATAGCATAATTTATATAAAATTCAAGACGGTTTCCACAAATTCCTTTGGCTTATCCGCCTGTACCCAATGCCCCACACCTTCAATCGTTACGAGTTCGTAATTGGGAAATAATTCCCAAATTTTACGTTCATCTTCGGGTTGGATATAATGCGATTCTGAGCCTCTGATAAACAAAACTGGTTTTTGAACCACCTTTTCATTGGATAATTCATGCCCAACAATATCAATGTTTTTCGTAATGACAGGCACATTAATTCGCCAATCAAATTCGTTATTTTTTGCTGGATTTCTCCAAAGGTTTTTCAGTAAAAATTGACGAACACCTTCACTCTCTTCAAAACGTTTCATCAATTCATTGGCTTCGGTACGGCTTTTCAAAGATTTTAAATCAATAGAAGCCAAACCTTGCAAAATCATGGAATGATGGACTGGATAAAATTTGGGGGCAATATCCACTACTATCATTTTTGAGAAAGCTTCGGGATAATTCATCGCAAACTGCATGACCGTCTTCCCTCCCATCGAATGACCAATTAAAATTGGATTTTCAAGTTTATGATCATCAATAAATTCCTTCAAATCCTCCGCCATTACCTCATAATCAAACACATCACTACGGGGCGATTGTCCATGATTGCGTTGGTCAAGCATAAATACTTGATAATTTTCGCCTAAAACTTTGCCAATTGTTAGCCAATTATCAGAAGATCCAAAAATACCGTGAAGAATAATAATGGGCGTACCCTTTTCGCCAGTTTGTCTATAAAAAAGTTTCATTCAATGGAAGGCTAAAATAAACTTATCGTCTAAAATCTTGTTTTACTGATTATGACCAAGGTTTATATTTATCATATAAAAAAAGTCTATATTTGATACAAAGTTAAAAGTATATTCTTAAAAAAATA
>JANPGQ010000722.1:0-7320 GCA_031423975.1 Cytophagales bacterium
TTTAATTCCAAAGTTTGATAATCACTGCAACTCGCTAATAATGAAATGATTATGAGGGATAAAATATATTTTTTCATGATATTTTCTGTTAAAACGTTATATTCACATTGACACCAAAGCGTTTCTGAGTTGGGGTTTGTAATCCTGTACTGGCAGAAAGCCCCGTGTACTGGTCAATGTCTGTACCATCGTGTTTGCTGTCGATGAAATAGAAAAGATTACGCCCTACCAACGA
The DNA here is from genome assembly GCA_031423975.1 of Cytophagales bacterium. Taxonomy (GTDB): domain Bacteria; phylum Bacteroidota; class Bacteroidia; order Cytophagales; family Spirosomataceae; genus Arcicella. The sequence continues at coordinate 236 of JANPGQ010000722.1, forward strand.
GACAGAAGCTTGTTTGATGAAAGTTTTGCTTAAAATACTGGTTGGAAAATTGTAGCTTAACGTTACCTCACGCAATTTTGAGAAAGTTTTGCTCATCAAATTTCCTTCGGCAGTGGAATTGTATCTACTGATATAATCTTGCTCAAAAGTTTTGATGTCGTTAGGAGCAAATTTGAGCTTGTCGAAATTAGTAATTGTTCCTTTGTCAGCATCAAATGTTGGCGAGCCTTCGGTAATTTTCACGCCTTCACCCACGTAAGATTTAATCCCTTGGGCATCGAAATCACGGGCAGCACCTAATGCACCCTGAACCGTTTCGATATGACGACCACCACGGAATGTCTGGCGGCGAATATAATCTTCGGTTACTCCACCCACACGACCATCAAACTGGAAACTCAAACCCCAATTTTTATAAGAGAATTTGTTGATGAAACCCCACACATAATCAGGATTGGCAAAACCTACCATCGAGCTTTTTCCGTTTACTAAAGGACGACCACCCGCATCATTAATAATTTGTCCATCGGCAGTTCTTTGAAACGTATTCACATACACTTGGTCGATTCTTTCACCCACATTAATGTATTGTGCCGCTGAGTTGCCACCTACAAAGTAGTCAGATTTTACTCGGTCAATTTTTACGTTATTTTCATTATAAACTTCTTGTAAAGTTTCCTTGAAATTTGAGAAATTTATCTGAGCATCCCACTTAAAATAATTCTGTTTGATGGGTGTTCCTTTCAAGGTGATTTCCAATCCTGTTTTTTGAGTTTTGATACCGTTTACAATGGCGGATGAATAGCCCGAAATAGAGGATAAATCACGATTGAAAATTCGAGGACCATCGTTGGAAGTAAAATAAGTAACATCCGCCGAGAAGCGGTTTTGTAGTAAACTCAACTCAAATCCAACTTCAATTTGTTCCGATGTGTTAGGTTTCAGAGCGGGATTGTTGATTTTGTCCGAATATGTAGCCCCTGGTAAGTTATTGTAAGAAGGGAAAATATTGTATCCTACCGAATTGGCATAATTTGGTCCATCGTAAGAAGAACTATAATTTGACCCATAACCAATTGGATACGTAGCACTTGGGGTTGAACCAATCGTTGAACTGGTCAAACCATCCTTTACATTAGCATACGAAGCACGCAATTTGAATAATGAAATAGTTTCGGGCAATTTAACGTAATCAGACACTACCGTACTCAAACCGAACGAAGGATAAAAGAAGGTGTTATTTCCTTGTGGCAAAGTAGAAAGGTGGTCTAAACGTCCCGTTGCTGAGAATGTTACATAGCCTTTGTAGGCAAAATCAGCCGAATAATACGCACTTTGCACTTCCATGTCCGATAGATAACTGAATGCTTTCAGCGGTCGCAAAGAATTGGAGAATGTATAAACCCCAGGCGTGTTCAAATAGTCGGTAGTTACATAACTCGAATTGTATTTGAAGGAACGAATATTTCCACCCGCCCAAACTTTTACGTCAAAATCTTGATTAAATTTCTGGTTGTATTTCAGCAAAATGTCGGTATTATTTTCAAAAAGGCTTCTTTTATCTTCACGATAATCGCCTTTTGATTCCTCACGACCGTAAACGGTGGCTGAGTAAGGGAATTTTTCGGAACGGAAAATATCATAAGTTGTTACCGAAGTACGCCCCATAATACTCAAATGGTCATTGAATTGGTAGTTTAAAGAAGCATATCCATAAATATCGTTTTTGTAATGACTTCTTTCCCATTCATACGCCATAAAATAGGGATTATTATAGCGTTGATATTCAGCATAAATTTGCTGAACGCCTTCTTTGCCCGCTTGCCAATAATTACGCATATCATCCACGTTCCAGTCGGCACCACCCCAAATGGTCATGTTATAAATCAAGGAATTTGGACCATAATTTACGTCTGGAATATTAGGCGTAGATTGACGATTATAGTTCAAATTAGTCTCTAAACGTAATTTTTTCGAGAAATTAACACCCGTATTCACGCTAAAATTTGTGATGTTCAATTGGGTATTTGGTACAATACCTTTCTGGTAATTATGAGATAATGAGAAACGAATATCTCCTTTTTCGGAACTGTTGGAAATGGCAATGTTATTATTTGCCAACACGCCATTTCTCAAAAAGCGTTGTAAATTGTTAGTTCCACGAGCCGTCCAAGGGGTAGGAATACGCTTGCCAGTAACAGGGTCAATGGGAGAATCATACTGGGCGATTTTGGTATTGCCAGATGGGTCAAATTTTGGTCCCCAAATGTCATAATCACCGTCATTATTTCCGCCCCCTCTACCATCTACAAATCCATATTGCCCGTGGTCACCAGGCCCGTAAAGGTCTTGAACTTTCGGTATAGCGTTGAAACCACTCTCTATCATGGTCGAAGAATTGAACTCGACCGAGAAACCACGTTTATCTTTTGAGCCTTTTTTGGTAGTAATCAAAATTGCTCCATTTTTTCCTCTAAAACCGTATAATGCGGAAGCTCCCGCTCCCTTCAACACGGTGTAAGTATCAATATCATCGGCGGAAATATTCCAAGTATCAGAATTGATTGGCACACCATCAACCACGTATAACACGTCCGTATTTCCACGCAAAACCACATTGGGACGACCCAATAATTCAGCCGATGCTCCGATAGTTAAGCCTGCCACTTTTCCCGCCAATGAATTAATAGAATTGGGTTCACGGGCTTTTATCAAGTCCACGCCCTGCACCGTTTGAATGGCATTGGTTAAACTTCTCCGTTCCTTAGAAATCCCCAAAGCAGTTACCACTTGTTCCTGCAATTGCGTAACATCTTCTTGCAAAACAACGTCAATCGTTGATTTAGAACCAACTGAGACTTCTTTCTGAACAAAACCAATAAATGAAAATTGAAGAACATCATTTTCTTTAATGGCAATTCTGTATCCGCCCGCCGAGTTTGTGGTAGTGCCTTTATCGCTTCCTTTTACTCGTATATTTACACCAGCCAATGGGCTATTGTTGGTGCCGTCCGTGATTTTTCCTGTTACGGTACGCTCTTGGGCATTGCCGATAAACCAGAAACAAATAAAAAAGATGGGCAAGCATATTCGTTGTAACAATCGTAACGAAAATTGCCCGTTTGGGATTGGGAAAATTATTTTCATGGGTTTGTTATTAGGTTAATTTTCCTGCAAAATTATGGAAAGCCTTTTACCCCATGTTAACCTAAATGTTATGAAAATAATAAGGATGAACCAACGTATAGTCTCAAAACCGCACAGTCTGTTATTAAAATATTAAGGAATATCATACAACTCGCTTTACGGGTATTGAAGGCATTTTTGGGTTGAGTTTTTGATTGAAATATAGGAATGAAATAGTGATGGACAAAATACTAACAATAGGAAGAATTTGAGATAAATCGGTCAATAGATGCAACCAAGAACGTTTTTGGGTATCAGAATTTTGAAAAATCAAGAGGGTAACGCTACCTAAATAGCCCGAAAAATCAGCTAAATAAAACAAAAAACCTACATTGCCTTTTTCTCGCAGAACCGCCAAAAGGCGGTCAAAAAGCATACCGTTGTAAGGCACATACGCCATGTATAAGCCAACACCCATGCAGGTTGTCCACCAAAAGGGGCTGGCATGGTGATTGAGGAAGGAAATTGTAGAAATAAGGATGAAAACACAGCCCAAAAGAATCATGAGGTGGTTTAACCAAAAGGCTTGTTTATGGTCTTTTACGAAGTACATTAAGGCAGTAAAAGTGCAAATAACCAAGCCAATCAACGATTCAGTTTTGGTAAAAATAGAAGCATCATTCACGCCCATTTCTCGCCAGATCTCAACACTGAAATTATCCCTTAAATCTCGTAAAACCGTCATCATTACATAGACAAAAATTAAGGAAATTAAGCCAATCCCGTATTTTTGAAGGAATTTTTTCCGTGATTCAGCATCCATGGGCAAGCGAACGGAACGCTCATTTTCGTCTTTTGCGGTTGGTTTAGGAGCGATGGAAAGGGCATAAACCGAGAGCAATAACAAAGGGAAAAACAATAACCCCGACCAAAAAGGCATCCAATATTCGTTGATACCAAGATTTATCAAATATTTACCAATTGATTTGACTATTCCCGACGAAACGATAAAACTCACCGTTAGTCCCGCTCCCAATATTTCCGTGATTTGTCGCCCTTCCAAAAAACTAAAAACCAAACCATACACCATACCCAAACCCAAGCCATTTAAGTAGAGAAAAACCCAATTATAAGGCGGTGCAATGAGTCCGAAAAAAAGTAAGTTTATTTCTGCAAAGGCAATCATTGTCACGATGTAAATGGCTCTTTTATTTGACTTTGCTTCTGATACTACCTTGATTCCCAAACCCTTAGCGGTGGCATAACCCAAAACCTGAGCAATCACCAAAACGATTTTATAATCAATACCGAATAATAAAATATCATGAAAATTTCCCGCCGTGAAAGGCTTTCGGAAAGCATACATACAGAAATACGTGCTGAAAGCCGCCAGTCCCAAATAAAGAGCCAAGAAGAATTGAGATTGTTTTGCTATAAAATTTCGCATAATCTGTTTTTCGTTTTTCGATGTTTATGATTCGATGTTCGATGTTTAGTTTTGAAGGCGTTTCTCCCCGAACATCGAAAAACGAACATCGAATCCCGAAATTGCAAACAAAATCCCTTAATTATCAGCACTTTACAAATCCTTAATGGATATTTAATGCTTGATTAAAATTGGAGTAATTACCTTTGGTTTTTCAAAGATTTTCTAAAAAATAAAGCAATGCCATTAATAGATTTAGTCGTTTTTGATATGGCGGGAACCACCGTCAGAGACCGCCATGAGGTGGAAATGTGCTTCTTGGAAGCTGCCAATTATACAGGATTAGGTGTTACGCCCGAACGGGTTTTGGCTTTGCAGGGCTATTCAAAAATTTATGTCTTTGAGTTACTGTGGTCTGAAATGATTGGCGAAAAACATCCTGATTTAAAAGAATATGTAAATATTTCTTACCTTAAATTTTGTGAAATTTTAGAGAATCATTACCACCGAAATGAAATCTTGCCGACCGAAGGATGTTTGGAAACTTTTGCTTTTTTGAAGGAAAAAAATATTAAAATTGCCCTCACAACGGGTTTTTACCGAAAAGTAACCGATATTATTTTAGGAAAATTGGGTTGGTTAGAGGGACTAAATAAAGAATATGTAGGCAATAAAAATACTCTCATTCAAGCCTCAATTGCCTCTGATGAAGTACTAAAAGGTCGCCCTGAACCCGATATGATTCAGTTGGCAATGAAAAAACTGAATGTTCAGGATGCTTCCAAAGTTTTAAACATTGGTGATACACCTTCTGATTTAAAATCAGGCATTCGGGCGGGTTGTAAATTGTCTTTGGGCGTTACGAATGGTACGCATACTCGCCAACAATTAAGTATTCATCGCAACGATGGACTGTTGAGTAATATAGCTGAACTGAAAGAGATTATTCAAAATTTAGAAGAAGTGCGGTTAGAACATTTAGTGTATTTTTAGAAAATCTAATCGTAATAAAAATACAGATGAAACACTACGATTTAATCGTGATTGGAGCGGGAAATTTAGGTACTTTTCACGTCTATCATGCCTTATTGAAAGGTAAAAAGGTCTTGCTTTTAGAGAAGGATTCTCAGCCAATGGAGGCAACTGTACGTAATTTTGGGCAAGTTGTACCTTCTGGACAAGCCCTTGATGAATGGTTTAATTACGGTCGGCGTTCCCTGGAAATTTATAAAAATATTCAAGCAAAATTTGATATTACTGCCCGACAAAACGGGACATATTATTTTGCTTCTGATAGCAACGAAATGTTATTGTTGGAAGAAGCTCGAACCTTATTTAAGTACAGAAATTATCCCATTAAGTTAATGTCAAAAAAGGCTTGTTTAGAGAAAATTCCAAGCCTTAAATCTTCTTATTGTGAAGGCGGTCTTTTCTTTCCCGAAGAGATTTCCGTTGAACCTCGCACGATGGTGCATCGAGTCCGTGAAATGTTGATTCATGATTTTCAATTAGATTATCTTCCCAATACAACCGTGAGCCATTGTGAGGTTAAAAATGGATTTGTATTGGTACAAGCGGCTGACAATCAAACATTTCAGGCGGATAAAGTTGCTGTGTGTAATGGGCGTGATTTTAAGTTTCTTTTTCCTGAAATATTCATGGATAGTGGTATGAAAATCAGCAAGTTAAATATGATGTCCACCTATCCACAAAAACAAATTGAATTGAAGGGAAATATCCTTTCGGGGCTATCCATCAGGCGATACGATAGTTTTAAATCTTGCCCTTCATATCCGTACATTGTTGCACCTTCTTGGCAAAAAGAATATGCAGATTTAGGAATTCATATCCTTTTTAAACAAGCCTTAGATGGCTCAATTATTATCGGTGATTCACACGAATACTCATCCGTGAACGCATCGGCAGATTTAGATTTTGGTATAGAAATGCACATCAACGAACTGATTTTGAAAGAAGCCCAACGCATGATAAATCTCCCTGATTGGCGAATTCAGAATTATTGGGCGGGATATTACGCTCAATCGGCAAACGGAGGCGTTTTTGAATATACAATTGATGATAAAATTTTCATCTCAACGGGAATAGGAGGGAAGGGCATGACAACGGCGGCTGGGTATTCGGAGGAGCGGGTTTCAACAATATTTGGATAATATCAACTAAAAACGCCGCCCTCAATGAAGGCGACGTTTGTTGCTAAATTCCAATTATTTTTAAACTCATATTGGCAAATTTCTTAGAAAATATATCTCAATCCCAACTGTGCTTGCCAGCGTGAAACTAAGTTATTATCGTTGTAAAAAGTTGACTTTTGAGCGGTATCAAAAGAATAAGTTGGCACACCAGTAGCACTCGTTGAAACTCCTAAAGGCTGAACTAAACTTGTAATAGAGGCTACTTGACGAACTCCCCAATTTGAATTAATTAAATTTCCAATGTTTACCACATTCAAACTTACTTGAATTTTGTGTTTGTTCGGTAAATTATAATCCTGCAAAACACTTAAATCCCAAGT
>JANPGQ010000723.1:0-3147 GCA_031423975.1 Cytophagales bacterium
AAGTGATTTTTTAGTAAACAATAAGCGTAAGTTTCAGCAAATGGTTCGATATGATGGGCATATCTTTGTAAGAAATAGGAGTAATTCCGTTCCTCCTTAAAAATATTTTCGCCGTTGATTCCTCTGTTGTAAATATGATAAAAACTGTCTGGTTGTAGTGGTTCTATGTTGGTTTTCATTAGAATTAAATTTTGTAAAGTTTTAAGGAGTTAGGAGTTTACGGAAGTCGTCCTTTTGAAGGACGACTTCCGGATTGGTACAACGAAAATAGGCTAATTTTTGAAATAAATTGATTTTCTATTTCATTTTGAATCCTCGAAATTTACGGATTCGTCCTTTTGAAGGACGACTTCCGTATTTATGACAAAATTTTCTCCCCTCCACTTCCTACAACCGTTTTTGTAAGTATCTGATTATCAATGGTTTAAAGTTAAATTTTTTGAAGGCTCATCCCCAATTTTTTAGCCATTTTCTCTAAGTTTTTCAGCTGTCTGTCCTTGTATTTTGTCTCATATTCTTCTTGTGAATGGGTTTCAAATTCTGTTTTCTTGGTCATCATATTCCAAAAAATAACCGCCACTTTTCTTGCCGTGGCTTTTATGGCGACAAAACTTCCTTTTCTGGAGGATAGTTTTCGATAAAACGACCCTAAATAACACTTGCTATTATTCAATGCCCACGCTGCCATCCGAAAAGCCTGATTGGCTCTGTTGGCAACAGAATGTTTGAAATGTCCCACTATTTTTTCGCCTGTAATCTTGGGTTTAGGAGATAAGCCTAACCAAGAAGTAAAGTGCGATGCTGTTTCCCACTTGCTCAAATCCGTTCCCGTTTCAGAGAGAATCGTCAAGATGGTCTTTTCATCCAAACCTCGAATCTTAGTCAAATCAACTCCCGCTATTTCTTTGAGATAGCTTTTGGCATCAAAAGCGTATTCATTTTGCTTGGGTTTGGTCGTTTTAGCTCTTGATTCATCGCCTTCTCCACCATTTATTTCTCCCAAAGTCTTTTCAATTTCTTTCTCACATTCCAGCATTTGGTTTTTGATAAAATCATACATGGTCAAGGCTTGTTTGAGGCTGAAAAGGTGTTCAGCTCGCCAATTGCCTTGTAAACCCTTTTCAAAATCTTCCTCTGAGGCTTTCATCTGTGGATGACGAAATTTGGTTAATTCTTTGGGATTTCTCTCACCAGCTACAATGGCTCGGATGATATTCATTGAGGTTTGAATTTCTGTGGCAGAGGCAATCTGATGCAATTTTATGTTCAATAACTGCAAGGCTTTTCCCATCAGGGCAACCTGAATACCTTTCTGTTTTTCTAAATTCTCCCGCTGACGAACATAAGCTCGTAGTTCTCGAATTTTCCCTTCAGCAATGAATGAACCACTCAAAAGTCCGTAGGAATGCAATTGTTGAATCCACTGACTATCAGCTACATCACTTTTACGTCCAGGCACATTACGGACATAACGAGCATTGGCCAAACAAACTTTCAAACCTCTACTTTCCAAGGTATCGTAGAGATTTATCCAATAAACCCCCGTCGATTCCATGGCCACAGATTCAACCCCCAAACTCACCAACCAATCGGCTAATGCTTCCAAATCTTGGGTAAAAGTACCAAAACGTCTGACGGATTCTTCGCTCAACGAGCCTACACATACATAATGGGCAGATGCACCTACATCTATACCCGCTACCTTAAAATTCAACACCGAAAGGGGGCGAACTTTGGTAGATTGTTTGAATTTCTTTTTCATATTCAACCTTGTTTTACGTGAAAGAAAACAAAGCAGAATAGTCATGTAATGGGCACTCTTCCTAACGAGGTCGATGATTTGAAAAGACAAATCATTCGCCATCAAATATTGTTTGACTACTATTCTATGCCACGCTTGCCAGCGAACTGTGGTGCGTATCAATGTGGGAACGGCTTTTGCTCTTTGTTTTCCGTGGTAGTAACAACTCGGTTGTTAGTTTTTGTTCCTAAACCCCGTTTAGGTCATTCGCTTGCCACAACCAACAAATCCCCTTTCTTTTTAATTCAATTATAATTCCACGCAACATGAAAAACTCTACGCAATTATTGCCTTCTGTTTATTGATTAGCTACACCCCATTTTCCCAAACGATTTCTTCGAATGCCCCATTGTGTGGCAATGCCAATTTGACTTTAGAACTCAGCGCTACGGGCGGCAGCACCTACGCATTGAAAGGGCCCTACAGCTTTACCTCCACCCAACAAAAACCCAACATCAAAAACGTAAATTGGAAAACCGAGGCATTTATACCGTTACGATTGATAATAAAACCACGCTTACGACGGATGTGAATATCAAAGACCCTGTGGCTTTTACGGTGCCGAAGGAGATTTCTGTTTGTGAGGGAGGGACTTTGTTAATTGAGCCTAAGAGTGGGAGATTGACGGATTCTACGGAGGTGACTAATGATTATATATTTGATAATATAAATGGAGTTTATTTGGGAACAGGCTCTGTTTTATCCATTCCTCAGTTTACTCAAAGTACGTCTATTGCAGTAATAAGTAAAAACAATAGTTTTGGCTGTAGCTCTACTAAATTTGTAGATGTCAAATTAAATACCAGTAAAGATTGCAAAAGTATTTCAGTAGAAAACATTACAAAAGTAAAAATGTGTTATGGGCAGGAGATTGTTGTTCCATTCACTACAAAAGGAAACTTTAAAGTAGGTACTAAATTTAAGGCTTACATTTTTAGCGCTTTCAATTCAACTTCTAACAGCCTTGACAATCCAATTGCAATTGTTGAAAAAAGCCCTGTTGTTATAAAAAATATTGATAAATATTTTGACCAAACAATTGCAATAGTGATTGTTGCGGATGATGCTGAAAAAACTACTGTCATTTCCAATTATAGATATTTTTATACAAATTTCGATTACAGAAGAAATTACATTAATTCTCAAAATACATGTGACTCATCTAATTTATCCATCAATTATTCAAGTAAAATAAACTCTTTGCAATGGTATTTAGATGGAAATTCCATTTTAGGGGCTACTAAAAATGATTTTACCGCTAAAAAAAATGGTACATATACTTTCAAATTTAAAAGAGATGATGCTCAGTATGAAATAGACAAAACCTGCCTCTACGAAAGCCAACC
>JANPGQ010000724.1:0-4702 GCA_031423975.1 Cytophagales bacterium
TGCGGTGTTTATCGACCAAGGTTATTTGACGGATGAATTAATAAATGAAGACTTTATTCGCTGGCTATACACTGCCATAACAAGGGCAACTCATGAGGTATTTCTCTTGAATTTTCACAAGGAGTTTTTTGAAAGTGGGAATGTTGAAGAATAATTTTGTGAAAATTTCAAATTTATCTTTAACAATAGCAACCATTTAGTGGTTTATCTCGTAAGTGTCTGTAAGAGTTATACTCACAAATATTTTTTGTCCACATTCAAAGTTTTAAAATAAACAATGTTATGAAAAAAATTCAACTATTTGCCCTTTTCCTTGCCCTTGGTTTGGCTTCTGCTTGTAAATCAGAAGAGGCAAATCCAGAACAAGCTATTACGAGTGTCTTAGCACCTCCCGCTGATTTATTGTTGGCTAATGCTACGCTCTCAGGAGCTAATGAAGTGCCAGCAGTAACAACAACTGCCACAGGAACTGCTTCGGGAAGTTATAATAAGACTTCCAAGCTTTTGAATTTGAACGTTACATACACGGGTATTACGCCTACAGCTGGACATATTCACAATGGAGCTTCTGGAGCTGCAGGTCCAGTAATTTACCCTTTTACAATTGCCACTTCTCCTTTTACGTATACATCACCCCTTGCTTTGGCTACCGACCAAGAGACTAATTTATTGGCAGGAAATAACTATGTAAATCTTCACTCTGCTAAAGCACCAGGTGGCGAAATTCGTGGACAGTTGGCATTAACGCCAAGTGCTGCCCAAGGTTCGGTAACGGGTAAATTCAACAGTTCAACTAAAATCTTGACTTTACAGATCAATTATTTGGGACTAAACCCAACTATGTGGCACATACACAAGGGAGCTGTGGGTGTAGCTGGACCAGTGGTGCTTGATTTAGGAAAAACCTTTGGAAGCCCGTTCAGTTTCACAACATCTGCTTTGGATGCAACCCAAGAAGCTGATTTGAAAGCTGGTTTATGGTACGTAAATATTCACTCTGCCGCTGCTCCAAATGGTGAGATTCGTGGGCAATTGATGGTAAAATAAGTGTCTGTAAATATCAGACATGACATTAAAAATCTGATTATCAGCTATTTAATTAATTCAACAAAAAATCCAGCAGAAATTTTGCTGGATTTTTTGTTGAAAACCATTTTATCAAATCATAAAACTCATCGTTCATTATTCATAACTCATCACTCGCTACTCATTTCCTCTTCTTCCCGTAGGGCGTTCTCGGTTTACTCTCCCTCTATTGGCATTCCAATCATTTCCACCACTTGTGGTATTATTATCATTACCACTATTAGGTTGTGTAGTAGGTCGGTCTTGACGATTACCTTGTGAATAACCACCGTTTCTATCACTGCCAGTATTGGGTTGTTGAACTGGTTGGTCTTGACGATTATTTCCTTGTGAATATCCCCCATTCCTATCACCCCCAGTATTTGGTAATGGAGTAGGTTGGTCTTGACGATTTCCTTGTGAATAGCCACCGTTTCTATTATTGCCATTGTTGGGCTGGTCTTGACGATTACCTTGTGAATAGCCCCCTCCATTATTGGGTTGTTCTATACGGTTTCCTCCGCCTTGCGAATTCCTTTCATTTCCATAATTACCCCTATTCCTATCATTATCCCCTCTATTTGAGTTGTTTGGATATTGATTATTATACCCTCCTCTACGGTCTCTTTCATTTCTTTCATCACCACGTTGAAAATTTCCTCTATTGGCATATTGGCTTCTTTCGATATAATATCTACGAGCAATTTGATTGCTATTATTTCTGTACCAACCATTATAGTTTGGGCGTGGAGCATATCCTAATCTAATACTTCCAAAACCTCTTTTATCGAATCTAAAAAAGTCAAAGCCACCTTGATAATAGCCTCTGGGGTAGCCTCTACGGTCATATCCATAAACATCAAAGCCGTAGAAATTACGGTCATAATCAGATAATTCTACCCCTACCTGACGGTTGAGATAAATTACATCATTCCAGATTTCTTGTTGTTCGTAACTATTATAAAAACCATCTGATTGATAAGCATATTCTTTTCGTTCCAAATCTTCCAAACGGCGATACAACATATTGGATTCATATTGGGTAATTAATCCCCGCTGAATGCCATCACTAATCCGTACTCTTATATCCCAGTGCCAGTCAAAATCGTTGTCATAATAATATCTATCATCATTATTTGCATACCCTTGATTACCGTATTGAGCCATTGCTGATGAAATAGTTGAAACTACTATTATTAGAGCCACCATATATTTTTTCATGTCCTTGATTGGTTAATTTTGCTTATTTATCCATTAGAACAATAAAACCCATCAAAGTATTATTGATGGGTTTGTTAATCTTTTGTTAAAGGGTTTTTTTATTCAAAATTCCTCAATTTCTTTTTAGAAAATTCGTAACTCACGATAGCTGGAATGTAAAAAGTAATATCCGCCGCAAATTTGGCAATGATTACCCCCCACGATAAATCACCCACCCAAATAGGAATATAATACATCAAAGTTGGGCGAATAAATAAGGTATCAAACAACTCTGCGATTCCAAATTCTACGAATAATGCCCGTACATTTTTATAAAAAGTATCGAGTGAATATTTTCTTCCAACAGCTCGTAATTGCCTATCAGCCAGCAGTATATCTTCAATCAGAATTGTTCCAAAATAGCCCACATTTCCTACCCACGTACCCACGAGTGCAGTTGAAATTTTGTTTTGGGTGAAACGAAAAGTGAGCCAAGACGACACAACCGTAAGGGTTAGTGAAATTACTTCCGCCAAACCATATCTCTTAAGCCATTCTGTTAGTTTTTGTTTCATATTTGGTAAGATATTGAACACGGATTTAATGGATTAGACACGGATACATCATTTGTATCCGTATCTAATCCGTTAAATCCGTGTTCAATATTCAATCCAGTACGCTTAATCTCCTCCATCAACTCAACCACCGAACTCACCTCGGTCATCGGATTCAAAAGCGTAAATTTTAAATACGCCTTTCCATTTACCGCAGTTTGTCCAATAATGGCTTTCCCTGACAACAATAATTTCGTTTTGATGGCATTATTCAAATCATCAATTTGTTGAGTCGAATAATTTCCATCGGGTAAATATCTGAACACTACTGCATTGATTTGGGTTCTGGTGGCTAACTCAAAATGAGGGTCGGCTTCTAATAAATCTGAAATTGTTACCGCCAAATCAATGGTATAATCAATCATTTCGCCAAACTTTTCAGTGCCAATATGTTGCAAGGAAAGAAAAGGTTTCAGTGCATCAAAACGTCTGGTAGTTTGGATAGATTTATAGACTAAATCCAAGATTCCGAACTCTTCATTACTCTCTGGGTTCAAATAATCTGCGTGCAAACGGATATATTCAAACGATTTTTTATCTTTTACAATAAATGCCCCGCAAGAGATGGGTTGATAAAATAATTTATGAAAATCAACCGTAACAGAGTCCGCTTGATGGATGCCATTCAATTTATGTTTATTTTTTTCAGAGAAAATCAAAGCACCGCCAAAAGCAGCATCCACATGAAACCAAAGTCCATGTTGATGGGCAATTTTGGCTAAATTCCCAATCTGCCCGACTGTCCCAAAATCGGTTGTGCCTGCCGTGGTAACGTAGGCAATTGGAATCAATCCTGCTGCTCGCAAACTAATAATGGTATCTTCCAGTGCCGAGGCTTCTTCCTCAAAATCATTCGTCTTTATTTTCACCACGGCATTTTCTCCCAAACCCAAAATTGAAGCTGATTGGGCTACGGTAAAATGAGCAAATTCGGCACACAAAATCCTAAATTTTGAGGCTTCGGGAGGTAATCCTTTTTTCTGAATATTCCAGCCATAATATTGCTGACTATAATGGTCTCTTGCCAACAAAAGTCCCATAAAATTAGACATAGTGCCACCACCCGTAAATGTAGCATCTGCCTGATTGTCAAAGCCATACACCTTGCAAAGTTCATCACAAAAGGCTTGTTCAATCATGGTGGCGGCTGGTGCTTGGTCCCAAGAATCCATCGACTGATTGAAGGCAGAAATTATCATTTCGGCAGTCAAAGAAGCTACAAAAGTAGGGCAATGCAAATGTGCCAAACAGTTGGGATGATAGACCGAAATATTGTTGTTAATCACCAAGTCACGAGTGCGTTCCAAAAGGCTTTCCAAAGGTGTTCCTTCTTTCGGAAACATTTCAAAATGAGCGATTTGAGCCGTCAAATCCTGTGGGCTTTTTCCTGAATAAGCCTGCTTTTGGGTTGATATTTGTTCGCTAATGTACCCCGCAACTTGCTTAGTCAATTGTCGATATTGAGCCGCACTTTCGGAAGTATCATTCAAGAAAAACTTTTTAAAGGACTGTGTTAATTCGGAAATATATGCAGGTTCTGCATATAGTGTATTTTGATTCATTTTACTGAGCGAAAATTAAGTGATTGAGTAAATTCTAAAATACATTTACTCAATCACTCATCTTAAAGTTTAATCATTTTTAGGTTTTGTAATAGCGCATACCTTACTACGTCAATTACGCCAAAACCGACTCCGCTTCCATCACAAATTCCTTTGCCGCCACAATGGCTTCTTGAAGAATATCGCAAACGTGATGCACTTGGTTTTCGTTGATAATTAGCGGAGGCATTAATCGCAAAACACTGGTTTGACGACCTCCCA
>JANPGQ010000725.1:0-3772 GCA_031423975.1 Cytophagales bacterium
TACCGCTTTGCAAGTTTCTACCAAAGAAATTGAGGGTATTTATGACGAACCTGAATTTTTGAAAGATTACGTCAAGAAAACGGCAGTGGTGAGAAAAGATACAGCTCAAAAGAAAAAAGAGCCTCGGAAAGTGGTTATCAATGGTCCAGTTTGGTCGGAAGATGGGAAGTTTTGTGTGGTCGTGGTTAGAAGTATTGACAACAAAGACCGTTGGATTATGCGTTTAGACCCCGCCACTCGAAAACTACAAACCCTTGACCGTCAGCATGATGAGGCTTGGATTGGTGGTCCTGGCATTGGCTTCAATCAAAGCACAGGCGTGTTGGGTTTTTTGGCGGATAATCAAACAATTTATTATCAATCAGAAGCCGATGGTTATTCACATCTTTATACTTTTAATTTGGCTTCTGCCGCCAAAAAGCAAATCACCAAGGGAAAATTTGAGGTTCAGTCGGTGCAATTATCCAGAGACAAACAGCATTTTTATATTACTTCCAACGAAGAACATTTTGGCGAACAGCATTTCTACAAACTTGCTACTCAGGGAGGTGCACGCATGAGATTAACCAAAATGACG
Organism: Cytophagales bacterium; assembly: GCA_031423975.1. Taxonomy (GTDB): domain Bacteria; phylum Bacteroidota; class Bacteroidia; order Cytophagales; family Spirosomataceae; genus Arcicella. Next base: position 578 of record JANPGQ010000725.1, read on the forward strand.
GGAGCAAATCAAGTGGTTTTATCGCCCGATGAAACTAAATTGGCGTTTCTCAATTCATTCTCAAATCGCCCGTGGGAGGTTTATTTACAGGAAAATACTGTAAATGATGCTCCTGCGCAAATTACCAAATCCCAGAGTCGTCAATTTAAAGAATACAAATGGCGTGAACCCGAAATTGTAAGTTTTAAAGCCGAAGATGGCGAGACCGTTTATGCTCGTTTGTATGAAAACAAAACGGGTGAAAAGGGCAAAAAACCAGCCGTAATTTTTGTGCATGGGGCGGGTTATTTGCAGAATGTGCATAAGTGGTGGAGTCAGTATTTTAGAGAGTATATGTTTCATAATATGTTGGTTGATAATGGATATACCGTGTTAGATATTGATTATCGTGCTTCGGCAGGTTATGGGCGAGACTGGCGGACGGGGATTTATCGTTTCATGGGTGGCAAAGACCTCACCGATAATGTTGATGGTGCCAAGTATTTAGTTGAAAGTCAGGGGATTGACCCCAAGAAAATTGGAATTTATGGGGGTTCTTATGGTGGATTTATTACGCTGATGGCAATGTTTACCAAGCCAGATGTATTTGCGTCGGGTGCGGCTTTGCGTCCCGTTACGGACTGGGCAGCGTACAATCACGGCTATACCGCCAATATTTTGAATGAACCCCAAACGGATTCTATTGCGTACAGAAAAAGTTCGCCCATTTACTATGCAGAGGGCTTAAAAGGTAATTTATTGATTTGTCACGGCATGGTGGATGTAAATGTGCATTACCAAGATGCGGTCCGACTTTCACAGCGATTAATTGAACTGAAAAAGAATAATTGGGAATTGGCATCCTACCCAATGGAAGACCACGGTTTTGTAGAGCCAAGCTCTTGGATGGATGAATATAAACGGATTTTTAAGTTGTTTGAGGGGACTTTGAAGAAGTAGATGGGGTTTAATGATAGGAAATTTATAAAATGAAAAAAGAAATTTTAATTAACGAAAATAAAATAGAATTCTTCTATGATGAAGACTTGAATATGTGGCGTTTAATAAAAACCCTTATATTTTAGAAAATACTTTGATTGATTTTGAAATAGATTTAATTCATTTTGATAATGGAGTAATTTGGAATGATGTTGAAAAATTTATTGAATTAATTAAAAGGGATGTGAACAAAACCTTAGAAAATATTGATGATGCAAAAAGTGTACTGTTGATTTTATTTCAGAAAATCTATGCTAATACTTTTCCATCAGAAGTTTTACAGAATATTGATTTTATAATTAGTGGTATAGATTTTAAAGGGTGTTGTAAGAATATTAATTTACAGGACAAATTTGAGTATGATTATTTCTTTTTCCCTTGCTACATAAATGATAAAAGTAAAGATATTGGAAGTTTTGTTTGGAGAGCTTCTTTTCGAGACAAACTATTATTAGGGGTTTTTTGTGAACGGTTGTGAAGTAATAGACATTTTGAATACTTTACCTTTTACATCTTTTTTTGTGAACACATCATAACTAAGGCTACGAAGAAAAGTTACCTTGCCATTCTGAAAGAAACTCATCAAAAGTACTTCAAAATATATCATTTGGAACTTCAAACAAGTTTGTTCCTGTGGTTAGTGTCTGCACCATAGCCGTCAGGCTAACAACATCGGAGATGTTTAACCTTTGTAGAAAACGTTGATTATCAAACATTTAGGCTTCGGAGAAGCCCAACATTAATTTCAAGGTTTGGCTTCTCCGAAGCCTTGTAACTCACTGATAATTAATTACTACAAAGGTTCTGCTTCTCCGAAGCTACATCTTAGCCTGACGGCTATGGTGTTTATACCCGTGGTCAGTGGGGACACTGACCAATTGGCGAAAGCAAAGATTAGGATGATAAATATTTGATTATCAGGTATATATATATTAAAATTCATAACTAAAACTTGCTTTCGCCGATTGGTCAGTGGGGACACTGACCAAGGGTATTGTGGGGAGCTTCCCGAAAGTAAAAAAACTTTCGGGAAGTAAAAACTACACCTATTTCACTGGCACATCATGCAATAACTCCAAACCCACCGATGAACGAGGTACAAAACCCGTCCAAAGTTTTTCGTTTGAATTGGGTTGAACCGATAGAAATTTGCCCAAATCTTGATGCTTCAATTGTATGCCCATAAAAGCCGTTACAAAGTGCTGATTGATATTATTGATGCGTTTTTCGTTCCAAGCGGGTTCTGAAAAATGCTCATAGTTTTTTGGGTTTTTGTAAGATTCTGCGGGCGGAGGATTAGGTGCTACGTTGTGGCGAGCGTTCATGTACGTGAGCAAGTAGCGTTCGGTATTTACGGCACCTTTGTAAATCGCCTTGATGCCGTCTTCATATCCCGAAACATCATCCTGACTTCCTGCCACAAAAAATGTAGGTATTTTCAAGCCCTTCAAACCTTCGGCATCCCACACGCCCCGTTGCATTCCCCAAGGAGCAAAAGCCACAACTGCCTTAATGCGAGCATCTTGCGAAGCCACAAAAGCTGGATTATTGGTGGTACGCACTTCAATCGACTTATTTCCACCCGTCATTGTCCCAAATAATGTAGTCGCTTGCGGACTGTAACCCGCTCCTGCCACGTTCAAAACACCATATCCACCCATCGAATAACCAATGAGTCCAGTGTTATTTGCATCGGCTAATCCTGCTAAAAAGCTATTGCTATTAGGTTTTGAAAGTTCCGCCATTTGATTGAGGATGAACAAAATATCTTTGGCTCGGTTCAATAAAGTGCTTGGAAAAGGGGCCGCATCGGCATAAGTAGATTCAAAATGGTCGATGGCTACTACTACATATCCTTTGGAAGCTAAATTCTCGGTCAGATAGGTCATTAAATACCTCGAACCCACATAACCGTGCGACACAATGATAAGCGGAAACGCTCCATTGGCAGTTTTAGGCTTGGCATCTCTGATGGCTCTTCCATTAAATTGAAAAGGAATCAAAGGGCGTTTTGGGTCGTTCAACATTCCCAAAACATGGTCGTAAGTTACCATTTCTTTTACATCCTCTGCCACATCCGCAGGATACCAAATTTCTACTTTCAAGGGACGGTCATACAGGGCTTCAACGCCACCTTTTGATTTCAAGACATCCACTTGATTTTTATTGACCAATTCCATCGTGCGAACTCCTATTTTGTGTTCACCTCTTTTGGCT
>JANPGQ010000726.1:0-5409 GCA_031423975.1 Cytophagales bacterium
TACCGTTTACTAAGTTAAGGAAGAATTTTTAATTAAATAATTTTTAAAATTTTGTAGCCAATTCCCATTTAAACAGCTTTTTAATCCTCAATTTTTGATTTAACGTTATAATACAAAAATAAATGATGAAAATATTATTGCGATATTTTTTGAAATGTTAAAATAATCAATAGTTTTGTGAACGGATGGATTTTTTCATCGTGCATCAAAGTATTAATTCATCTTTTATTTTTTTTACTTCATAAATAAATTATCTAAAATGAAAAAAATTATTCAAATGTTGGCTTTTTTTGCCATTTCAACCGCCGTTATTTCATGTTCAGACTCTTCGTTGATTGATTCTGAACCTTCTCAAAATGCTAATCGTAGCAGTGCCAAAGAGTCTGGTGAAGGTCGTCAATGTGCTTCGATGGACGTTTTGAAACAAAATATGCAGGATGACCCAGAGCTTGAAAAAAAGATGAAGGATATAGAAGACCATACCAAGGAATTTGAGAAAAAAATGAAAGGTAGTAGAGTTGGTGCAACAGGTACGCTTATAATTCCAGTGGTAGTGAATGTACTGTACAGCAATGCTAATGAGAATATCAGTGCTGCTCAAATTCAATCGCAAATTGACGTTTTGAATAGAGATTTCAGTGCTACCAATCCTGATTTTAATTCTGTACCAAGTGCTTTTGCAGGAGTAAAATCTAATATGGAAATTCAGTTTACTTTATCGGCAGTAGTTCGTAAATCAAGCACAAAAACCTCTTGGGGAACAAGAGATGCCATGAAAAGCTCTAAAAAAGGTGGTATTGACCCAACTTCTCCATCTACTACTTTAAATCTTTGGGTTTGTAATATTGGTGGTGGAATTTTGGGATATGCTCAATTCCCTGGCGGTTCTTCGGCAACTGATGGGGTTGTAATTGGACCACAATATTTTGGTAATACGGGCTACGTTTCAGCTCCTTATGATAAAGGCAGAACTGCTACTCACGAAGTTGGACACTGGTTGAATCTTCGTCATATTTGGGGCGATGCCAGTTGTGGAAGCGATTTAGTTTCAGATACACCAACTCAACAAACTTCTAACTTTGGATGCCCTGCCTTCCCACACGTAACGTGCAGCAATGGAGCAAATGGCGATATGTTTATGAACTACATGGATTATACCGACGACCTATGTATGTTTATGTTCTCAAGCGGTCAGAAAACTCGTACCAGAGCCATTTTTGCAGTTGGTGGAGCAAGAGCAAGTTTCAATCCATAGATTTATTTTCGGCAGTTTCCATAAAATCTAAAAAAAACTCAGTACATTTAAGCCTTCCCTAAGCACGTGGGGAAGGCTTTTTATTATGCAAAATATCCTCATTTTCTTATTCATTTTCGCAATGAATCCAGTTCCGAAAGAAACCGTAAAATCGGTTGAATTATCCTACATCACTCGTGGGTCAAACAGGCATTTAATGATTTCTTCCGATAGTATTATCGTGAATATCAATGCAGAAAGACATAGCTATAAAACGACAGCGATGCAATGGAAAAAAATAAATCATGCCCTTAAAAAGCTCAATTTAAAAGGTATTTCGACTTTGAAAAGACCCAGTACCAAGTCGTTTTCAGATGGAGCAATGGCAGCACAACTGAGCGTAGAGACGTCTGTAAAAAAATATGAATCTTCTAATTTTGATGATAATAAACCGCCCTTGAAATTAGTAGGAATTATTGAAACAATGAAGGCTACTTTGAAGAGTGTAAATGCGGAGATTGATTTCTAAAATCTCTTGAAAATAAAAATCCTTTTATTCCGTATTCATTCCGAAATAAAAGGATTTTTAAAATTATAAATATTTGGTTTTAAGCTACTTTCGCTACTTGAATATTGAAAATCAATTTTACTTCATCACTCACCACGATACCTCCCGCTTCTGTTACACCACTCCAAGTCAAATTATAATCTTGACGATTTATTTTACCCGAAATCTCAAAACCAGCTTTCGTATTTCCGTAAAAATCAGTCATAATTCCACCAAATTCAACCGCTAATTTTACAGGATTTGTTTTTCCTTTTATCGTTAAATTTCCATCCAAAGTATATTCATCATCGTCTTTTTTAGTAAAAGAGGTTGATTCAAAAGTTAATTTTGGAAATTCTGCAGCATCAAAAAATTCAGGTGATGTTAAATGTGCATCACGTTGTGCTTGTCCAGTCGAGATGCTATTAATATCAGCCGAAAAGTTGATTAAAGCACCATCAAAATCTGTGTCATTAGCCGTATCTACCGCACCTTGATAAGTTGAGAAGCTACCAGTTACGGTTGAAATCATTAAATGTTTTACTTTGAACTGCACTTCTGAGTGCATTGGGTCAATATTCCATTTTGCCATGTTAGTAAAGAGTTTTAGTTTTTAATGTATATACATTTAATGTTATTACATTTAATTATTAATAAAAGTTCAAATCGGTTAATTATTCTCTTAAAAAAAACTAAAATTGTTTTAATTGGTGGGTTTTAAGGAAAATTTTAAAATATAGCCATCGCCATCTTTGCCTTCTGAAGCAATAAATAAATCTCCGTTTGGGGTAAAACAGATGCCTTCGGGTTGAGCAAAAGTGTTTGGATTGAGTGAAATTAGGGCTTCTTTGTGTCCGTCTCCTGCCAAAACTAATAATTTTTTCCGTCAGAAGCGATGATGAAAACTTGCCCCGTTGTAGGCGAAACCGCAATACCAGACGGCTTAAATTTCTTTCCGTTGGCTTCGTCTTTTACTTGGTCTTGGGGAATGGCAATATGTTTGAACAATACTTTTCTATCAAAATCATAGGCGTAAATCATCTTTTTATCGTCCTTATCTTTCACCCTTTCTTTGGCAGCCAAAAGTAGATTCTTTGATTTGGGGTCGTAGGCAAGCCCCTCATATTCAATTACATCGGGGTCTGAACAATCTATTTCACGCTCGAAAGGTAAACCAATTTTAAAACTTTTTAGTTTCCCATTACTCTTCAAAACGAATATTTCATCACCCACTACTTCAATGCCTTCATAGTCGCCATCTTTTCCAAATGGGATTTTATCAACTATCTCTTTTTTAACAAAATCGTACATAAAAACCTTACCTTCTTCATCATTCACACAAGCCAATTGATTGTTTTTATAATAAGAAAGTCCTGAAATTTCTTTTAATTTATTGGGCATAGTAAATTTCTCGGAAGGATTTTCAAAATCATAAGGCAAGTCAACATTTTGAAATATTTCCGCCTGATTTTCTTCCTGATTTTTCTTCTTAGGCGTACAAGCATACAGGAAGATTATCGTTAAAACGATACCAGTGATTACTAAAATGAGTAGGTTTTGATTTTTCATATTAAGATTTTTGAAATTATTACTGCAAAATACTCTTAGCCCCTTTGCCCATGTATGAACCCCATTTTACAGAATTTACCTTGACACTATCCAGTTCTATTCTATGAATAAAAAGCGTCATGGCTGGACGTTCATAAGCAGTATTTCCTGGAAATTCTGAAATTACAGCAGGACTTCCGCTATAAATTATGTCTAATTTTCCATCATGGTCTAAATCAGTTAAAAGTGGCGTTGAAGCAAAACACGCACCATTTTGCCGTTTGCCAAGCATCCCAATTTTATGATTTTTAAAGTCAAAAACAGACAATTCATAGTAGGGAATTTGCTTTTTGACTTTTACCGAATCTTTAACCATATTCATCACCACTTCATCCACGCCATCATTATTCAAATCAGCGGTCAGGGGTGAAGAATAAGTAAATCTATTGCCCTGAAATTTATTGATAATCTTCCCTGATTTTCCATCAATTAGCCACTGTTCTGTACGAGAATATGTAGGGTAAACACCGATGGCGAAATTGACAAAAACGTCCAATACACGGTCATTTCCCGTAAAATAACCAATGGCTGGTTGTGAGAAAGTCTCTGAACTATCGCATTTCACCGACCAAATTGTCTTGTGGGTTTTGCCATCTAACAGTACGGTTTTGCCCTCTACCGTATTAAAAAGAATATCCAATTGTTTATCACCATTAAAATCCGCTAAAATGGGGGGTGCTTCATAGCCTTTTTGGGTAGTACTGTCCAAAATCTCAGCGTTTTTTAAGCTACCTGATTTCAAATCTGATAATTTTGCTAAATACAAATGACCCTTTCTGGTTTCGCCGCCACTACCAAAAAGATAGGTCGGATTGTTATTGGTTTCACAGTCAAAACAAACGGGTGATGAATAGGTTTCTTCTCCATCGGGCATTTTGGCTTCGGCAAGTATCTTACCAGTTTTACTACTCAATAATATCAATTTACCTATTGGTCTATATTTTGTGCCTGGCATTGCCAAAGCATCGCCACCGTTACAAATCAGTAAATCTGGCACGCCATCATTATCTTGGTCTTTAACAAATTGGGGATTATAAAAATTATAAAAACCTTCATCACGGGCTGTATAAGCATTTCTGCCTTCATAAAACTTCCACATCAAATGTCCATTTTTGCCATCAAGGGCTTGCAATTCGGCAGACCTCCCTCCTATTATTACATCGGGTGTTCCGTCATCATCCAAATCCTGAAATACGGGCGTTCCCACGATTTGATTAGTAGATTTGGCAATCCACAGCACCTCACCCGACGCTCCGTCAATCGCAATAATTCCTCTTTCCGTTCGCTTCCATTCTTCGCTGCCTGCACCCATAACAATATCCAAAATACCATCACCATTTAAATCCACCTCACGGGGGGATGATGAAGAAATGACATCATTGACAGTAGCATTCCAATTGTTTTTATTTTCGCTTTTTTTACAAGATGAAAAAGCCAGTATTGTTAGTCCGATAAGAAAATGGGTGATTTTCATCAATGAATAATGGTTATTTTGATTGTTATGAATATGCAAGTTACGAAATCAAATTTTAAGATGTTTTACGTTCTGAATCTTGTTTTGTCGTAAAATCATAGTAAGTTGTCGGCGGAATATTCTTTACAATATGAATATCATAAACGAATACAGATATTTCATTAAATTTGTTAAAAAACACACAATGCCGACTAACTCACTATCCAAATACCAAATACTTTTTTTGCACCTTGCTTTTTGGGCTTTTGTGTTGGCTTTGCCTTTTATTTTGCAAGCGTCTGCCCCTTCGCCCAGACCTGCAAATATGCCTCCACCTACTACAAACTTTACGCTTACCGAATTTTTTGAAATTTTTGCTCTTATCAATATTCCATTTTTTTATGTTAATAGCGAAATTTTAATACCAAAAGTTTTACGAATAAAAGGAATTGCTGCTTACCACATAAGTAGGATAGAAAGGTTAGGTTTTGAGTGTGCCTTAAAACCCTAACATACCCATCCTGCCTATACGGTTACAAAGTTACGGCAATCTCACAAGAAATTACC
>JANPGQ010000727.1:0-9659 GCA_031423975.1 Cytophagales bacterium
AATTGTACTTGAATTTCAACGTCTTTTGCCGTGTTATCAATTACTTTCTTAATTTTAATCTTACCACTATCATTTGCTTTAATGATAGATTCAATCAAATTTGTAGTTGTAGTGGAAAAAGGGATGTCTTTGATAATCAGCGTTTTTTTGTCAAATTCTTCAATTTTTGCTCTTACTCTAATCTTCCCACCACGATTTCCGTCTTGATAATTAGAAACATCAACATATCCGCCTGTCAGGAAATCTGGGTATAATTCAAAGGGTTTGTTTTTCAAAACTGCAATGGATGCTTCAATCAATTCAACAAAATTATGAGGCATTATTTTAGTTGAAAGTCCAACTGCAATTCCTTCTACGCCATGTGCAAGCAACAAAGGGAACTTAACGGGAAGCGAGACAGGTTCACGCTTTCGTCCATCATACGAAAGCTGCCATTCAGTTGTTTGTGGATTAAAAATTACATCAATTGCAAATTTTGATAAACGAACTTCAATATAACGGGCAGCCGCCGCACCATCACCCGTGCGATAATCCCCCCAGTTGCCTTGCATATCAAATACAAGGTCTTTTTGCCCCATATTCACCATCGCATCGTTGATAGAGGCATCGCCATGCGGGTGATATTGCATAGTTTGTCCAATCACGTTGGCTACCTTATTGAAACGACCGTCGTCCATCTCATTTAAAGCATGAAGGATACGGCGTTGAACGGGTTTCAATCCATCTTCAACAGCGGGTACGGCACGTTCTAATATAACATAAGAAGCATATTCCAAGAACCAATTCTCATACAGTCCAGATACAGAAACTTGTTCTTGGAGGGAGTCTTCTTGGGGGATAATATTTAAATTTTCTTCTAAATTTTCTGGCAGGCTTTCGTTTTCCATTTACTATAAAATTGTTCTTTCGATACTCAATAAAGAGAGTTGTTTTGTGAATTGAAATTATCAATGCTTTGAGAATCAATGCGTTATTAGCATGAATATTTATTGATAATTCATATAGAACAAAAAAAATCTCTTTTGTGGTTGATTTAAACCCTAATTTACACAAAAAAACAGGAAGGAAAAAATTTAAGAAAAGTAAACGTTATTGATTCTGAATTTTGTAAGGAGTGGGGCTATACTGAAAGGTTTTTTCATCTTGCTCACTAAGAATTCCCACGGCGTATTCACCATTTGGCATAGCATCGGTCATGATGGAAGCGTAGAATCCATCTGTAAAAAAATGCTGAGTTTTTATCAACGCTATCTTTCGATTTCGGCGGTGATTGGTAGCAAAAATGAAGGTATTTTTATCAGATTTTAGCACCAAATAGATTTTACCTGAAACGGCATAATTTAAGTTGATGAATTGAAAAAGCGGACGATAATGTGAGTTTGAAATATTAAAGGATAGTACCGAGTCTTTCTTAATTTCGATGGGGTAAGTGATTTTTGTGTCAGTGGTAAATTTGTCAATATTCTTTACTGCATCACTCAAATGTGTTTTTGGAAGTACGCTAATTCCATCCGTAAACGACTTATCAAGCACTGCTTTAATATTGACATTAAAAGATTTATCATTTACTGCCGTTACGCCATTTAGTGCATAATTTACGGCATCAGCTTCTTGATTTTGTTGTTGGATAACTAAAAATTCGTAATTGGAATACCATGAAAAAACGTAATAAATTATGCTGAAAAATAATCCGAATGATAGTATTATTTTTCGAAGATAAACTGACTGAAATAGCAGAAATGTAGTATAAAGTAATACGAAGGCAATAACGGAATTGTGCAAATATCTATTTTGAAAAGCTGCATCCATCGAACTCCAAGAACGACTCAATGCTACCAAGCCAGCAGTAATGGAGAGGTAAAGAAAACACGCCAATAGAAATAAATTTTTTTGGGGAAAGTATTTTGAAGTATTTAACTCAATTTTAGGAAATAGGAATGAAATAAATGCCCTGATATTAATGATAAATAATAGGATAAATACGCCCAAACCAGCCAAAATTGCACGATTAGTTGTATTTAAAATATCTTTCAGAAATACACCCCAAAAACCTCCAAAACAGCCTATTAATCTTTTTGGGTTACTTAAACTACCTGCAATATTTGAATTTTGAGCCGTATAATATCCATAAAAATATATGATTGCCACAAATACCATGAAACCAATCCAAATACCTAAATCTTTATATCTTTTTTGGAGAAATAAGAGTATACCCCCAACCCCAAAAGCAAATAAACCATTACCATGTGTGAAGGTTAAAATGAATACTAAGAGTAGAGAAATCCATAATTTAGAAGGTTTGTAATATGCTAAACTATAAAAAAGGAACATTGCCCAAAATAGGTTTCCGACTTGTTGTAATATAGAAATTGTCCAATAATAATTTTCATAAGCGGCAGGTTGAAAAATCAATAACGCCACAGGTAAAACATACCAATTATTTAGCCCAATTTTCTGTAATATTTTGAAGAAAAAATAAAAAATACCAAAATAATACAAGGCTGAAATGACATTGAGAACCGCCCAATCAAGGTGTCCTTGAAGATAATAATCTAATAAAGTGATTAATCTGGGAAAGATGATTCGGTGTTCATTATGTTGTCCCCACAGCGTATTTAGTTTTTCTTGAAAATTGACTGAATTGTCTTCAATAACTGTTACAAATCGCAATAAATGATAGTCGTCTTGATAGAAAAAGTTGTATGAGAAATGATAACAAACTAAATAGAATATCGCAACAATGGCTGTTATGATAAGAGAAGGAAGGTATTTAGTAAAAAATGGGCTTTGAGTTTTTGGCAACATAGATTTATAAGGTAAAATAATAAGTAGCTATTGGCAAATGGCTGTCAGCTATCAGCCCTCTATATCATTAATAATCGCTAATAACTCTGCAATCATCATGGCAGTTGCTCCCCAAACAGTATGTTCTTGAATTTGATAAAATGGAGCATCCACCTCAACACCTCTGACTTGGAGTATTTTACGACCAATAATGGCTGGATTGGTAATTTCAGAAAGCGTAATTTCTATCACTTTATCAACTTCACGAGCATCGGGGTAAAAATCTGGTTTGTGATTCATGTAGCCAATAACGGGCTGAACAAAAAAGTTTGAAGGGGGAATAAAAAGTTTTGTCAATTGTCCCAAAACGGTAATATCAGTTAAGCGAACGCCAATTTCCTCTTGTGCCTCACGCATGGCAGTTCTTATCAGGCTTTCGTCTTCTTTTTCAGCTCTACCACCTGGGAAAGCCATTTGCCCACCATGAACGCCATCGTATTGAGGGCGGAGAATTAGTGGAATGAAAATTTCGTTTTCAGAGGGATAAAATAAAATCAAAACAGCACTTTCTCGTGTGCGTTCGTTGGGAGAAGGCATTTTTAATTTCAAACGACCTTCCGAAGCCATTTTGTCGTGGGCAGTTTGTCCAGGCAAAGGTGCTTGTAATCGTCTTTTGATTTTTTCGATGAAAGTGGTAAAATCGCTCATAATTTGTTGTATATCTCCACTAATTTCTCTGCACATCGCTCTCCATCCATAGCTGCCGACATGATTCCGCCCGCATAGCCTGCACCTTCACCACACGGGAAAAGCCTTTTTATTACCAAATGTTCCAACGTTTCTTTATCTCTGGGAATCCTAACGGGCGAGGAAGTACGGCTTTCAATACCAATAATTTGGGCTTGATTTGAACTATAATTTTTGATTTTCTGACCAAATTGTTTCAATCCTTCTTGCAAAGGTTGGGCAATAAAATCGGGCAGTACATCATACATATTCGCAGACACTAAACCAGGTTGATAAGAGGTTTCTAATAAGGTTTTTGAAACTTTATGTTGAATAAAATCTCCTACTAATTGAGCAGGTGCAGCTTGTCCGCCACCTGCCATTTTACAGGCTTTCTGTTCTAATTCCTTTTGCAATTGTAACCCCGCCAATGCTCCAAATTCCTTAAAAGGCTGTAAATCAACGTCATTGATGGCGACAACCATACCAGAATTAGCAAATTTTGAATCTCTCCGAGAAGGCGACATTCCATTCACAACCAATTCGCCAGGGGCGGTAGCTGATGGTACTATAAATCCTCCTGGACACATACAAAAAGAAAAAACACCTCTTTGTACACCCTTAAAATAAGTTTGAGCCACCAAGCTATACGATGCCGCTGGAAGGTACTCGCCCCGTTCTGGTCGGTGATATTGGAGCGAATCAATAAGGCTTTGTTGATGCTCAATTCGCACGCCCATCGCATACGGTTTTGCTTCAATCAGAACATTTCGCTTTTGGCATAATTCAAAAATATCTCTTGCCGAATGACCCGTTGCCAAAATAACACCTAAACCCGTAATTTCGTCTCCATTCTCTAAAATAACGCCATTTATTTCCTTATTTTTAAGGATAAAATCAACAACTTTTGTATCAAAATGTACCTCGCCACCCGCCGAAAGAATACTTTCACGCAGTTCGGCGACCAATTGAGGCAACTTATTTGTACCAATATGTGGATGTGCGTCTATTAAAATTTCTTCGGTTGCTCCGTGTGCCACCAATATCTCCTGAACCCTACGAATATCGCCTCTTTTTTTACTTCGGGTATATAGTTTTCCATCTGAATAAGTACCAGCACCGCCTTCGCCAAAACAATAATTGGATTCTGGATTAACGATGTGTTTTTTATTAATATCTGCCAAATCCCGTCTTCTGGCTCTCACATCTTTTCCTCTTTCCAAAAGTATAGGTTTAATTCCCAATTCAATCAAACGCAAAGCCGCAAATATTCCCGCAGGACCCGCTCCAACAATGATGGCTTGATTTTTTTGAGAAACGTTTTGATAGTTTTTTTGAAAAGAAATCAGCGGAGTGGGTACTTCGTCAACAAATACTTCCGCCTCCACATTGACTTTTACCTGTCGCCCACGAGCGTCAATTGAGCGTTTTAGTGGACGTATGAATGAGTCTGCATCGGTAGGAATGTGCAGTAATTTATGAAGATGGTTTTTGAAATTTACTTCATCAAAAGCAATTTCAGGTTCTAAAACGAGCGATAGATTTTTGTGCATGAATGTAAGGTATTTATCCTTAAAGATTGTGGAAGCGAATTATTTAATCGGTACAAACACCATATTTACGGGTGTATCTACGTTATTAATTTTTATTAAATTTTGCAAAATCATTTTTTGAGTGCTAAGTTCTATCACCTGCCAAATACCTTTGCTGCCATTAATATTGATGTCTAATTTGGTATCATTTTCAATTAATTCCCACGTTCCAGAAGGTCCAGCGGTGGTAATGGAAACTTTGTCAAACGACCGAACAATGCCATCAGTTTGAAATTTATAAATGAATTGGTTGATGTATTTAGCATCGCCAGTGAAAATGGCAGGGTCTATTGGGGTATTGGTAGCGGAGGTAAATCCATCAACAAGCCAACCTGAAGTGGCAGATTTTATGGCTTGTACTTTCACACTTTCGGTACTTTGTTCTTTTGAACAAGCAAAAGTCATTAGAATAAAGAAAAACAATATTAGAGTTTTTGAGAGTTTCATATCTTTGTTGATTAATAAGTACAAAAATAAATATTAAAATCCAGTTTTGACTCATAATCTATTAAACGTGTACAAAAAGCCAATTATTTTCTTGCTTCTTATCCTTTCGCACTGGACTTTTGCCCAGACTGATTGCCAGTTTACCTTTAAATATACGTCTTCAACACAAAATGGTGTTATTAATTGGAAACAATTTCCTGATTTTTCATTGCCTTTCAAAATTGTCTATACTGGTCCAAGATTCAAAGATTCTTTACAATTACCGTTGAAACATGGTTTTTCTCATTTAGCTAATTTTACGCCCGCAGATATTGATTTACCCCAAAAAAATCGAGCTATTTTGTGGGGAGGCGTTGCCAGTGTTCAAGGGCAACCGTGGTATGAAATTGAAAGCCCTTGGAATAATAGTTTAGTAAAATATCGTGAAAAATGGGCAAATGATTTACGTGGAATGGCAGATATTTTTAGAGATACTCAAGGTAAAGCTATGCCAAATTTAGATATTTTGATGTTGGATGTAGAGCGTGAAATTCCGTCAGATGCGGGAATACGTTTCTTGAAAGCTGATACCACTTTACCCGCTCAATATCGTAAATTATCTGACCTTGATTTTACGGAAAGGTATAAAAAAGACCTCTCAAAATTATATGCCGAGCCCATTAAGTATTTGAAAGCCAATGGAATACCCGTTTCAACTAATTTTGCTTCCTATTCAGATGCTCCCGTCAAGAATCAAGAATTTCCACTCAATTATACTTGGCAGGAATGGCAAACCGCCGATAAAGTATTGAACTATTATATGATTGATTCTTTGACCAAAAAGGTAGGAGGGGAGTTTTATCAGCAAAATACTTTCTTGGCTCCGTCAGCCTATTTTTGTTATGAATATAGTTTGTTGGCGGCTTATCCAAATGTAGCTTATCAGTTGTTTCAGGTGGAGGCAAACGTGGCACGAAGCGATAAGGATATTATGCTTTTTGAGTGGTTGAGCTATAATAAATGTCAAGCGAATTCAAATTATGGCTACAATAAAACCATTAAAAAGCATTTAATCGAGGCACAAGCCATTATGCCTTTCTTTTCGGGGGCAAAGGGTATCTGGCTTTGGGAGAATCCAATAACGCCCGATTCATTGAATTATTCAGTTTATGAAACGTATGTCAATTCATTATACAGACTTTCGCAATTCAAGGATTTCTTTACGGGAAATTATCGCTTAGTTATTCCAAAAAGTGCCTATCAACATTTTCAGGATAAAGACCCAGTTTGGCGAGGAGTAATTAAAGGAAATGAGATTTTAGTTGCGGCAGTTAATGAATTTGCCAATGATAATGAAACGACTGATTTAACGGTAAGTTACGGCGGTTGGTCGGAAAAAATCCAATTAAAAGGCAAAGAGACCTTTTTATGTAAATTTCCGCTACCAGACCTTCAAATCAATTATTTGTTGTTTCCCAATCCAAATACTGGGAAGTTTACATTTGAATATTTTGGGGACAATTTTTTAACGGGAAATATAAAAATCATTAATGTATTGGGAAAAGAGATATTTGCTCAGCAATTGAGTGGAAATACCCGCAAAAAAGAGTTTGATTTGAAATTACCTTCGGGAGTCTATTTTTTACAATATATTGAGGGTGAAAAGGTTGTTTCCAAGAAAATAGTCATTAATTAAATCGATATTAAGTACCATTCAGTAATTTGATTAAATTAAAAGCATTGTATTTAACAGTCTATATATCAGATATTTACTTTTATTATTTACCAAATCGTATGTTCATTTTTTCAAGTAAGCACCCTTAATTTGATAAAAATCAACTAATTTTGTAGTAAATCTCTTCAACAATTCTAAAATTAACGATTCTCCGTTAATTAATAAATTGACATTAATGATAGCCTCAACACATACAACCATAGAATCATTCGCAGCCCTTAAAAATTTACAAGGTACTCTTCGTCTAAAAATTTTGGATATGTACTTTACTGCCAATGCGGGTCATATTGGTTGCTCTCTATCCTGCATTGATTTGATGATTGGGAGTTTGATTTCGCATCGAAAAGAAAATGAGGTTTTTTTATTATCAAAAGGTCATGCTGCTGCTTCTTTATACGCTTGCTTGCACGAGTTGGGGGAGATTTCAGACAGTATTTTAGAAACGTATTATCAAAATGGAACTACGCTTCCAGCCCATCCTGCTCCCAATAAAATCAGTGGAATTCCATTTGCTACGGGTTCATTGGGGCATGGTTTACCCATTGCTTCGGGCATTGCCCAGGGAAACAAAATCCTTCAAAACGATGAATTTACCTACGTTTTGATGTCTGATGGCGAAACTAACGAGGGTACAACTTGGGAAGCTGCCCACTACGCTGTTGCCAAAGAGTTAGATAACCTTATTGTGATGATTGATAAAAATGGTTTGCAAGGTTTTGGCAATACTGATAGTGTTTTAGGAGTGTCAGCAGATAAGACTAAATGGCAAGCTATGGGTTTTGAGGTCGTGGAATGTGATGGACACGATGTAGAAGAAATATACACTCAAATTGAACTTTTCAAGACTCAAAAAAATGGAATTCCTAAGTTACTAATTGCCAATACTGTAAAAGGGAAAGGCGTTTCGTACATGGAAAATAAATTAGAATGGCATTATTTACCCATGAAAGCGGAGCAATATGAAATGGCTAAAAGCGATGTTAGAGGTAAGTATGAAATAATATAAAAAGATGATTTGGCGTTCCGACAGTCCTGTCTTCACATAAAACTATTCATTATTCATTATTAATTATCAATTGCCCTAATGACCGATTCGGTAAAAGAAAAAATCTTATCTCTCAAAGGACCTATCTTCGTGTACGGAGCGAGTGGTTTCATCGGAGCGAACCTTTTTAAAGAAATTTTTAGTATTCGTAATGATTGTTTTGCCTTAACGCACGATGCTCAGAAGGCTTGGCGATTGAAATTATTGGATGTTCCCGCTGCCAATATTGTTCATTGCGATATTGTGTCAAATTATTCAGTTCAAGAGGTTTTTAATAGCTACCAACCTAAGACAATCTTTAATTTGGCGGCTTATGGGGCATATTCTAAGCAAAAAAACGTAACGTTGACTTATGAAACTAACGTTATCGGAACGGTTAATTTGTTGGAAAATCTATCTGCTGACATGGTCTATATCCATGCAGGCAGTAGCTCTGAATACGGTTTTAACTGTACAACACCCAAAGAAACGGATAAACTCGAACCCAATAGTCATTATTCGGTTTCAAAAGTTTCTGCGGCTTATACCATTCAATTTTACGCACAAGTCCATGAAAAAAATGCGGTTAATCTTCGACTATATTCTATTTACGGAGATTGGGAAGAGCCTGACCGTCTGATTCCAAGATTGATTGAAAGTGTTAGACAAGGGAAATTACCCAATTTTGTTTCGCCCGAAATTAGCAGAGATTTTGTTTATATGGCTGATTGTGTGGAGGCATTTATGGATGCAGCCCTCAAAATGTCTCCCGAAATCAGAGGAAAATCATACAATATTGCCAGTGGCGTAAAAACAACGATTGGTGATTTGGTAGAAGTTTGTCGTCAAGAATTTGGCATAAAAGAAGAGCCTTTATGGGGAACAATGCAAAATCGTTCTTGGGATTTGGCAGAATGGTATGGTGACCCAACGGAAGCCAATAAAGATTTAGGATGGGCTACTAAAACCCCTTTAAATCAAGGACTTAGGCAGTATTTTGATTGGCAAGATGCAATAAAGTACGAAGAAAATTTATTGCCAGCTTTCCAAAACCCTTACTTAAATCCCGTTATTACCGCCATTATTGCGTGTTATAGAGATGCCGAGGCAATTCCGTTTATGTATGAACGGTTGGTTAAGACTTTCAATGAAATGAAGGTGCGTTATGAAATTATTTTTGTAAATGACTGCTCGCCTGATAATACAGAGGAGGTTTTGGAAGAAATTTGTAACAAAGACCCTAACGTCATTGGCATTACCCATTCAAGAAACTTTGGCTCACAAGCGGGCTTTTTGTCGGGAATGGAAATATCTACGGGCGATGCCGTGGTTTTAATGGATGGTGATTTACAAGACCCGCCCGAAATAATGC
>JANPGQ010000728.1:0-3437 GCA_031423975.1 Cytophagales bacterium
CTTTCTACTCCTTTTGCAAATTCAGCATCTCGGCGAATTGTTTTTTCATTAATTCCGTATTGTTCCGCTAATTTTTGAGAGGTTTTTATGGATGTACCCGTTGATGAAAAATTATCTGTTTTCTCGATTTTCTTCTCCTGATTATATTTCAGACCACGATAATAAGCAATTTCATTAGGAGACATATTTCGTCTGCCCAACTGCAAATCAATCATCCAGGAAATCACATCATCAAGTGATTGAAATTTCATGATGCTTACGGCGAATGAAACATTATTTTCTGAACAAATTTTATAACGATTATGTCCATCAATCAGCACAAACTGTTCTTCATTAGTCTCAGAATCTGGATTAATTACTTTCTGGGTAGTTTGCCAAATTTTTAAACTATCCTGACAACCATTCGCTAAAATATTGGCTTTCAGTTGCTCTATTTCATCATTTTCTAAGGGTCTGATTAAGTCTTTGAGAATGGGCAAAATAACGATATTTTTCTTAATGCCTTCATCATTCAAGAGTGTATTTGTTAATGATGCTTTGGCTTTTGCTTGAATAATGTCTTGTATGTTTTTTTTCATGATTAGGTTTTAGTTTAGGATTTCGTCAATTAATTCATCGTAAGCAATGGCGACCACCGACTTACTTTTGAAATTAAAAAGTTGTTCTTTCATTGCCTGTGCCTTTGAAACATCCACATTTTTTTTAATTTCAGTTTTGAAGACTTTTACATTTGCGTAAGTATCACGGACAAATTTCTTAAACCCATCATGCACCATATTTTTCTCGACCATCGTAAACAAAATCCCTTCCACTGCCACATTTCTACCACTATATTTTCCAATATCATTAATAACCTTAAAAATAGTATCTAAGCCCACAACGGCACTTGATTCGGGCTGAACTGTTACTAAACAACTGTGGCTTGCATTGATGGCATTTTGAGTCAGTAAACCCAAACTTGGCGGGCAGTCAATCAACACAAAATCGTAATTTTCGATTAAAGTAATATTCAAAGCAGCACTCAATCTATGCTGATTTGAAATGGCAGTTAAAAGTTCTGATTCAATCTTTTGTAATTTCAAATCGGAAGGTACAATATATAAATTTTCATTTACCTCAACTTGATTCAGCAATAAATCAATATCCAACATAGAATCAGCAACCTGACCATTCTCGGTGCCAACTTCAAATATTTGTGAAAGATTACCTTGCGAATCCATATCCACCATCAGCACCTTTAATCCTCTGCGTGCCATTGCCTCACCTAAAACTGCGGTGGTCGTAGTTTTACCAACGCCTCCTTTATTATTGACAATTGAAATGATTTTGGCTTTATTTGGCAGATTCCCAAATCCGTAGTTATTTAAAATTGGAAGTAATTTTTGCCAATTTTTTTCACTCAAATCTTTTTTATCAGATAAGGCAATGGATAAAGCTCTTCCCTTAATACCCGCTTCTTTTTCAAGACCTGATACATTTAAAGAAGATTTCATTTTCAAGAATTTATCAATTTTGTCAATGTTCATGGTAAGGAGTTTTATTTTTACAAATATACAATTTTTATACAATTATGTATATTTTTTATTGTAAATTTATACAGAATTGTAGGTAATTGTCCAAGTGGACAATATGTCCACTTGGGAAACTTGTCCATTAAAAAGACAAAAACCGTGAGATTGAAAATCGAACGGTTTTATATTTGAGGGTATATTTTTCTAAATTTTCTTGGTAACTAATCCTAAACAAGTTAAAATATAGGCAGTTCGGTTTTTGACTTTTGGATATAAACCATTTTCAAATTCGATATGAAGCGTAACAAATTTGTCTAATAAATCTTTTCGAGTCAATATTTCGGTACGAAATTTATCTTTAAGATTATAATTTTTAAGCAATATCTCATGGACGTGTTCAAACACTAACTTGGGATTGACATTCACCGCTTGAACAAAGTCGGCTTTATCGGCAGAAATCGTATCAAAAATGGTACTAATACTAAACTCCAAGTGAGTAACATTTCTCTGTTTATTCCCATAATGCTTATATTCAAATTTAATGGGCGAGCGTGGTGTGCTATTGATTTCATCCATCGCCGTGTTTAGTACCTTACGTTTGAAATCTTTTAAATTCTGATAAGTACCCTCTGGAACATTTAAAAGTTTTCTAAGTTCGGTGATTGAATAAATAAAAGTATATCTGTTTTGACCAATGTGACTTTTCAATAATTTATACAGCAAAGTTGAATAGGTATGTTTGAAATTTAGAACTGAGATAAAATCATACTTTGCGTATTTGTTACCAAGAATCAGATATTCAGAAATTTCAGGATTTGATTTAAAGACTAAATAACCGCTCTGTTTGTAGTTATAACTGATTTCGGAAAATATAGGCAAATGTCGGAACTCAATTTCAGGATGATTAACGTCGTACAAAGTCATTTTCTTCTCTGACATTTTTGAAGTTGTTTCTCTAATTTGCTCAACCGTCATATATTGTTTCACGAAGGCGATAGGAATTTTAATCATCAAGCCTTTCTCACGGTCAATTTTTTCATAATTGATTTGATTGACAAACATTTCATACATTTTTTGCTCAATCCTTGAAAAATCTATTTGGCTTATGATTAATTTCTGAGGTAAGTAATTATGACTTCTATGTTCAATATATTCTTGCTCCAAATATTCATTTGGTTCAAGAATCATTTGGTTATCTATGTTATTGGGGATTAATTCCATGAGACTAATAATAATATTGAATAAAGGGAAACAAATATAATGAAAATAAACAAATAAAGTCCCCTTAGAACTAAATAAAGTCCCTTTACAAAAGAAATAATCTAAAATAAGTCCCCTTACAGCTAAAATAAGTCCCCTTAAGGGCCATAAAATATTGATTATCAGGTAGTTGCAGAGCTTCTAAATCAATCAAATATTATTTGAGAAATCTATAAATCAATAAAAACGAAAATTGCTAAAAATAAAAGCATTCAAGCTATATTTTACTAAAACCGCTTCTTAGCCTAATAATCTTATTTTTTATAACTATAATTAAAATGAAATTTATAAAAACAAATTTCTAAAAAAAGTCCCCTTACAGATATAAATAGCTAAATATCAAGTAATTAAGATGAACAAAAAAGTCCCCTTAGCTTATTCTTTATAATTTATGGATATTATATTAATTAAGAAATGTAGATATAAGATGTTGGTATTCAGCATATTACTATTTGATATACAGAATCCGATTAACATTAATGTGAAAAAATAGGATGATTTAGCTCTTATTAAAGAATTATGAATTATTAGATATATCCCATAATTAGGTGAAAATGAAAAGATTAATGTGATATTAAGGAAAATGATTTTAGTATTGCTCTAAAAAAAGTCCCCTTATTGGAATATCTTAAACATATACATCGTAAATAAAATAATTTATTTTTT
>JANPGQ010000729.1:0-13566 GCA_031423975.1 Cytophagales bacterium
CCCGAAAGTTCTGGATTTGCATGAATATGCCTTCTAAAATCAATAATATCTTTCATAAATTCCTAATTTAATTCTACTACTGTCGCACCATCAAAATATGTTCTATCCCATCTTCTAAATAAATATCCTCAACTTGTTGAAAACCAAGTGATTCATAGAATTTTTTGAGATAATATTGTGCCCCAATTCTAATTGGTACACCACCATAAAGTTCTTCTAAGAGTTCAATTGATTTTTGCATTAACACTTTCCCAATACCACCTCCTCGAGCCATCGGAGACGTAACTACTCGTCCAATTGATGCTTCTTTATACGAAATTCCTGCTGGTACTATACGGGTATAAGCAATCACTTGTTGGGTCTCAGTGTCAAACCCAATCAAGTGAAAGCATTTGAAATCTTTGTCATCTAAATCTTGGAATGGACAGTTTTGTTCTACGATAAATACCTCATTTCTCAATTGAAGAATTTGGTATAATTCAATGGTTGTTAGGTTTTTGAAGTGTTTGTGATACCAAGTTAGATTCATTTGATTTGGGGTTTAGGAGTTGATGAGTGAGATAAAGTCTTAATACAAATTTGAGGATCTGATAAACTTTAAACTCAGAAACTCATCTACTTTAATTACGTTTTTTTATCTTTGTGTAAAACAGTCAATATCCCAAAATTATGCTTCAAAAGATAATTTATGCTTTGATTTTTTTGAGTTTCTTTTCATCAGCAAAAGCTCAAAAAAACACTTCTGACTACGAAATTGCCT
Organism: Cytophagales bacterium; assembly: GCA_031423975.1. Lineage (GTDB taxonomy): Bacteria > Bacteroidota > Bacteroidia > Cytophagales > Spirosomataceae > Arcicella. The sequence continues at coordinate 761 of JANPGQ010000729.1, forward strand.
ATAAAAAGGCTCAACAAGATTTCAAAAATAATGATTTCCAAAAAGCTCAATCCGAATTTGCCTCGCTTTGTAATAATCGAGTAGAAACGACCCTTGTTCCATACTCGTTTTATTTCAATGCCCTTTCGTCTTCTAAATTACAAAAATATTTTGAGGCAAAAACTACTTTGAAAAATTTGTTAATTCTTTATCCCGAATGGACGCAAAAAGACGAAGTTACTTACCTTTTAGCCAATATTGCTTTTGAAGAAAAGTACTACGAAGATGGTTTTAATTATTCCAATACAATCCAATCAGAGGCTTTTCAAGATGATTTGGCAGAAATGAAAGCCCATTTTATTAGACAAATCCAATCGCCTAAGCTTTTACAAGATTTATCTAAAAAATTCCCGAACGAAAGTATTTTAGTGGAAAAAAGGGCTAAAACGCCCGAAGTTGTTGCGGTACCCGTTCCTACCAATAATACTACTCGTCAGTTGAAAGGATATTTTAATTTTGGTTTGTTGTTGCCCCTCGAAATTGAAAATATTGACCCAGAAAAAACTCGTAGAAACCAATATGCTTTGGATATATATCAAGGCATGAAAATGGCAAAAATAGCTTTGCTAAAAGAAGGAATTACGGTAAATGTATTCACGTATGACGTAGCAAATGATGCTGATGAAATGCTGGAATTAATCAATAATTCTTCTTTTCAAAAAATGGATATGCTCATTGGTCCTTTGTATGCCAGTACCAACAAAATTGCTACCACTTACGCAGAGCATTACCAAATCCCGATTGTGAACCCAATGTCGAACAACAAAAAGCTATTGGACGACTATAATCTATCATTTTTGGCTCAACCTTCTACCATTACACAAGCCTTAAAAGCCAGTGATTTTGTGAGAAGACAAGCCTTTATGGGACGAAATACTGCCATTTATTATACCGATTCAGAGAATGATTCAACGATGGCAGAAACCTATCGTCAGCAAATGCAAAATGTTGGGTACGATATAGTAAGGTTCGAGAAAATCTTGCCTTATTCGGATGATATTACGAATAAATTACCAGATCAGAAGGTCAGTCATATCTTTATGGCTACATCTGATAAAAAAGCGGGACTTTCGATGTTGGCGGCTTTGAATAAAAAGAATTTAGAATCACCCTTAATTACCACAGCCGAGGCTTTCAATTCGTCTAATCTAAGCAATGGTTCAATTGCGGGCAGAGAAGTCTATTGCCTCGACCCTGAATTTGTGGATACCGAAAAACCCGAAGCCGATAATTTTAAGAAGGAATATCTGAATAAATATGGTGTTTTACCTTCTTATTATGCCTTTCACGGCTACGATTTAGCCCTTTTTTGGGGACGATTATTCGGTAAATATGGTTATAATATTAGAAAAGGACTTGATAGTAGAGATTTGAACAAAGAGGGTTATAATTTTTCGGGCTATAATTTCAACAAAGCCCAAGACAATCAAGTTTTACCAATAACTACTTTTCAAGGCTATAAATTTGTGCTTGTCGGTACAAGGTAAACGGTAAAGGGTAAACGGTTTACAAGAAAATGAGTTTTTAAAAATAAGAAGTTCAAAAGCCCTATTGAACTAAAAATTAAGAATGAAGCCAACGACTCGCTGAACAGACCATTCACCGTTTACCGTTCGCCTTTCACCGATACAATGACCAATTCACAATTACTTTTTGAGAGAGCAAAAAACTATATTCCTGGGGGCGTAAACTCGCCTGTACGTGCGTTTCGTGCGGTGGGCGGAAATCCAATTTTTATCAAATCTGCCAAAGGTGCATATTTGTACGATGAAGACGGCAATGCTTATATCGAGTTAATCAATTCTTGGGGACCCATGATTTTGGGACACGCCCACGAATTAGTTGAAAAAGCCGTTTCAGATGCTATTCAAGCGGGTTTTTCTTTTGGAGCTCCCACTCGTCGAGAGGTAGAAATGGCTGAATTAATTACCTCAATTGTTCCATCGGTCGAGAAAGTCCGTATGGTAAATTCGGGTACAGAAGCCACCATGTCAGCCTTGCGTGTGGCTCGTGGATATACGGGAAGGGACAAAATGATAAAATTTGAAGGCTGTTATCACGGACACGGCGATTCGTTTTTGATTGCTGCAGGTTCGGGTGCAATCACCTTCGGCACACCCGACAGTCCAGGCGTAACCAAAGGCGTAGCCAACGATACTTTAACTGCTCCCTTCAATGATTTAGTAGCTGTTCAGGCTCTTGTAGATGCCAATAAAGGGCAAATTGCTTGTATTTTTATTGAGCCAGTGGTGGGTAATATGGGCTTGGTAAAACCCGCCGAAGGTTTTTTGGAAGGACTCCGAAGTATTTGCGACAAAGAAGGAATCGTACTGATTTTTGACGAAGTAATGACGGGGTTTAGATTATCAAAAGGTGGTTTTCAAGAACGTTGTGGCGTAATCCCAGACATGACCACAATGGGCAAAATCATCGGCGGTGGTATGCCTGTGGGGGCGTATGGAGGCAAGAAAGAAATCATGGATTGTGTATCGCCACAAGGTCCAGTTTATCAGGCAGGTACACTTTCTGGAAATCCGATTGCGATGGCGGCAGGTTTAGTAATGCTCAATCATTTGAACAATACGCCTTCCGTTTACACTCGTTTGGAAGAAATTGGCAATACTTTGACCAATGGTATAAAAGAAAATATGCAGAAATTAGGCGTTAATTATACACTCAATCATGTGGGTTCAATGTTTACGCTCTTTTTTACGGACAAACCCGTGAACAATTTTGAGGATGCTAAAAGTTCTGATACAGCTTTGTTTGGCAGGTATTTTCAAGCAATGTTAAAGCGTGGGATTTACCTCGCCCCTTCTCAGTATGAAGCCATGTTTCTGTCAACTGCTATTACCGATGAGCATATTAAAACTATTTTACAAGCTAATTATGATAGTTTGAAAGAAATTTTGTAAGTAGAGATTCAAAAAAAACTTCTTTATGGAGTGATACTGATAGAAAAAGACGGTTTCAACGAACCGTCTTTTTTTTATACCGATAGAAGTTTATTATTTACATAACTCTGTCCAGAAAACTATTTTTTAACTGACAAGACTGGCGAATCGTAGCAACGCCGTATTACAATTATGCAAAACGAATTTGTTTTCGATAATAAAATCGAATGGGAAGATTTGGGGGGAGGAATTAAGCGAAAAATTATGGCTTATGATGCCAATTTAATGATGACGAAGGTTGCCTTTGAAAAAGGGGGTATTGGTGCATTACATCATCATTTCCATACCCAAATGGCATATATTGAAAGTGGTGTTTTTGAAATTGAAGTGGCAGGGGAGAAGAAAATTCTTCAAAAAGGAGATGTTTATTATATTCCATCAGACATAATTCACGGGGCTGTATGTCTGGAAGAGGGTGTTCTGATTGACATTTTTACACCCATGCGACAGGATTTTGTTTAAATTTCGATGCTCGTTTATTGATGTTCGATATTCGGTTTTAGAAAAATTATAGGATTAATTGATTAACAAAGTATAATAATAAATTTCGATGTTTGTTTGTCTATTCTCCCAACATCGATAAACAAATATCGAACCTCGAAAATTATGTATAACTCTTTCATGACTAAACTTTTATTATTAATCCTTCCGATATGGGGAGGCTCATTTTTCAACACAGGCGAATGTGATTCTAAACCTCGGATTTTTTTGATTGGCGATTCAACTTGTGCCAATAAAAATGCTTATGACGAACCTGAAACTGGTTGGGGACAAGTTTTTCCACAACTTTTTACAGATGCTATCGAAATACAAAATCATGCGGCAAATGGAAGAAGTACCAAGAGTTTTAGAACTTTGGGACATTGGAAAAAAGTGGTAGACCAACTTCATAAAGGGGATTATGTGTTTATTCAATTTGGGCATAATGACCAAAAAGAATCCGACACTGCACGTTACGCACCCGCACAGACAGATTACCGTAAAAATTTAATTCGTTATATTGAAGAAATTCAAACCAAAGGTGCTACTCCAATTTTGCTTACACCTGTGATGCGGAGAAAATTTGACGAAAGTGGCAAATTCGTTGACCAGCACGGAGATTATCCAAAAGTAGTACGTGAGGTAGCTCAACAATTTCATCTTTATTTGATTGATGCTCATGCTCAAAGCCAACAAATCATTGAAAAACAGGGAGTTGAAGGTTCAAAGCGGATGTTTATGAATTATGGAGGCGGTATTTTTGCCAAATTCCCCAAAGGCATTGAAGACAATACACATTTTTCGCCCTATGGTGCAAAATTGATGGCATATATGATAGCTGACGAAATGGTGAAACAAGGAAATCCATTACGTTCATATTTGAAAAAGACAGAATTTAATGATAAATATGCGTATGAATTACCCACCATTTATCGCCCATATTTCCGAAAAGACACTTTTGATATTACACGTTATGGTGCAAAAGCCGATGGAATTACCCTAAATACCAAATCCATCAATCAAGCAATTGAACTTTGTAATGCAGCGGGTGGTGGAACAGTTTTGATTCCCAAAGGGCTGTGGCTAACGGGACCTATTGTGATGAAAAGTAATGTAAACCTTCACATTGAAAAAGGAGCTTTGGTACAATTCAGCCGTAATTATGATGATTATCCAGTGTTGCTTACTACTTGGGAAGGGCAAGATTCCTACCGCTGTCAAGCACCCATTGGAGGATTTGATTTACAGAATATTGCCATCACAGGTGGAGGAATAATTGATGGGGGTGGAGATGCTTGGAGAGCAATCAAAAGAGATAAATTGACGGCTGGACAATGGGCAAAACTGACTAAAACAGGCTTTACTAATGATAAAAAAGATATGTGGTATCCTTCTGAAAAATCTCTGAAAGGAAACCAAACGCCTGATGCTGGAAGAATCCGATTGGATGGCACTCCTCCCACGAGTGAAGAATTAGCTTCTTACAAAGATTTTTTACGTCCCAATATGATGAGTTTGACTCGTTGTAAAAATATTATTATTGAAGGAATAACTTTCCAAAACTCACCTGCGTGGACAATGCATCCACTTTTGTGCGATGATATTTCTATTAAAAGTGTAACGGTAAAAAATCCTTGGTACGCTCAAAATAGTGATGCCATCGACTTGGAATCATGTAGAAATGGAATTTTGGAAGGTTGTAGTTTTGATACTGGCGATGATGGAATAACCATAAAATCTGGAAGAGACGAACAAGGGCGTAAACGTGGTGTGCCAACGGAAAATTTAATTGTCAAAAACAATATTGTCTATCATGCTCACGGCGGTTTTGTGATTGGTTCAGAGATGTCTGGAGGAGTACGCAATTTGTTTATTTCAGACTGTACTTTTATGGGTTCAGACGTTGGATTACGTTTTAAAACCGCCCGAAAACGTGGTGGAGTTGTAGAAAATATATATGTAAACAATATCAATATGACTGATATTCCAGGGGAGGCTATTTTATTCGATATGTATTATGCCGCAAAAGACCCAGTTTCGGCAACTGGTGAATCAATGGAATTGCCTGAAATAAAAGCAGAACCCTTAAATGAAGGAACACCACAATTCAAGAATTTCTATATCAAAAATATCGTTTGCAAAGGTGCTGAAACGGGAATTTTGATAAGAGGTTTGCCAGAAATGGCAATCAAAAATATTAATATAGAAAATGCTTTGATTGAATGTAACAAAGGTTTATTATGCGTTGAAGCTGAAAATATTAATCTAAAAAATATTACTTTAATCACCCAAGATAAACTCATCGGGCAGATTCAGAATAGCCAAAATGTAACGCTTGATAATATTAAGTTTGGCACAAATGCTGAGAGTTTTTTGAATGTTCAAGGAAGTCGTTCAAAAACAATTCGTTACGTGAATACGGATGTAACGAAATTGAAAAATAGTGTTGTATTAGGCGAAAAAGTGGGAAACGGAGTAGTTTTGAGAAAATAGATAATCCATCATAAAAATCATAAAACAGCCTTACAAAATAGTGAATTTGTAAGGCTGTTTTATTACAAAATTATCACTCAATCTTCAACCTAAACTTTCCATTCTTCAACACAATTTTATCCGTTTTATCCTGTTTCTTATACCCATTATGTTCGGGGTCAATGTCTGAATCATAGCCCGAAGCCTTTGTGATGGCTTTATCTTCCATTTTGTTTACCAATCTACCAAAACCACCAAAAACGGTAGCAGTAGCCTTTTCTTTCCAATAAAAACCGTCTAATGTTCCACTAAAAGTAGCTTCTAAATAGCCATCTGCCCCTTTGATTATTTCGATGGTTTCATCATTGTTTTGGGATAACCCACTGTGATATTCCATTCGTGGCGAACGTGTTTCCTCCACATATTTAATGGCGGCAATGCCCTTGTATTTCAATAAATCTTGAGCTTTTTTGAGATTTTCCTTCGTATCTGGTTTATCGGCATTCACCACCAAATACGTTCCAGGTTCAAGCACATCATTTTTTATCCAACTCCCAAACCAAATTCTAAGCGATTTGTCGGGACTAATGGCATTTGCAGTTATCCATAAATAATTCCCAAATCTAATTCTACGTGGAGGCGTACTGTATTCTTTCCCGTCAATCTGAACGGATAGGGAATTATTATTGGCGGCTTGTCCAAAACTGAAATTTGCTATTAAAAGCAAGATAAGCGGAACGCCGCCCGAAAGTGTGATTTGAGATTTCATTGTTTTTATGAGGTTGATTTATTTACGGTAAATATTGCTAAAAAATGATATTAAAACCCATTTGAATTAACAAATGGTTATGAAAATTTAGTAAACGGTTTCATAGATAATTTAAAAAAACGAGCCTTTCTCAATACTTTTGTAAAACCATATTCTTAAAATTATTCAATGCGGAAATATTCAATCATTATCCCAGTTTACAATCGCCCAGATGAAGTGGACGAATTATTGCAAAGCCTTGTAAATCAAAGTTATACCAATTTTGAAGTTATTATTATTGAAGATGGTTCTGCTATTAAATGTCAAGATATTATCCAAAAATATTCGGATAAATTAAGTATTAAGTATTTTGAAAGAGAAAATGTAGGGCAAGGATTCGCCAGAAACTTTGGATTCTCTGTTGCAGAGGGTGATTATTTTATTGTCTTTGATTCAGATGTAGTTGTGCCAAAAGATTATTTGCAAATCGTTAATCAATCGTTTGATAATCAATGGTTTGATGCTTTCGGTGGACCCGATGCAGCTTCGCCAGATTTCTCTGATTTACAGAAAGCTATTAGTTATTCCATGACTTCATTTTTTACAACGGGAGGAATAAGAGGAAAAGCAAAAGGAATTGGTAAATTCCAACCCCGAAGTTTCAATATGGGAATTTCACCAGAAACTTTTCAAAAAACGGGCGGATTTGCCAAGCGAGATATGGGCGAAGATGTAGAATTTAGTTTGAGAATGGAAAAACTCGACTTGAAAGTCGGTTTAATTGCGGAGGCGCATGTATATCACAAGCGTAGAGGAGATTTTAAGGATTTTTTCAAGCAAATTTTCTCATTTGGCAGAACCCGAATTTTGCTTTCTCAATACGACCCTAAAATTCTGAAAGCCGTCCATTTCTTTCCCATGATTTTTACGTTGGCTTGCCTTTCAATTCCTTTTTGGTTTTTTATTTCAAAACCAATTTTTATGCTTTCGTTAACGCTACTTTCCATTTATATTTTATTGAATTTCATAGATTCGTCTTTTAAAAATAGAAGCATAAAAGTGGGTTTATTGAGTATTGTAGCAGTTTTTGTACAATTATTTGCCTATGGCTTTGGTTTTATTAGTGAGGGTTTAAAGAAAATAGTTGGATAGAATTTTATAAATAAAGGCAATTAGAGTTTTAAATTCTAATTGCCTTTTATGAGTTATTATTTTTTATTTTCCAATTCTTGAATCTTTTTTCTCAGTGCTTCCAACTCCAAATCTTTCTGTTCAATCACTGCCTCTTTCTGTTCAATCACTGCTTCTTTCTGTTCAATCACTGCTTCTTTCTGTTCAATCACTGCTTCTTTCTGTTCAATCACTGCTTCTTTTTCCCTTAAAAGACTATCCATTGATTTATCAAAAATCTCCTCTACTCTTATTTGCTGCTGAACTTCGGTAGTTTCGGCAGCTAATGAAAGCCGTTTCAAGAACAATTTTAAATCTTCATCTTCTACGTTTTCTTGGTAGCTGAGTAACCATTTGTTTTCTTCATTAAACAGAAATTTTTGATTAAAGATTGATAATATTCTATCAATTTTAGTCTGCATTTCACTTGTCAATCTTGTTATCTGTACCACGTAAGCATCGTGAGTCAATTTTTCAATAAATGAATCTTTTTCGTCTAAAATTTCACCCGAAGAAATATCTTGATATTGTCTCCCAATTTTTAGCACAGCGTGTTTGATGCTCAGTGGAAATCCTAAGAAATAAATGGGCAAGATGGGCAACACAACTTCTTCGCCATTAACAACGTCCGATACTGAATAATTTGAACCCAAATAATGCCTAAAACGCATCACATCATAAGCATGATTACTTTTTTGAAGTTCAATCAATACTTTTTTCTGTTCGCCATTTGCGGTTTTGATGATGGCTTTGAAATCTAATCGAAAAACCGTTAATAGGAATTTGTTTGAAGGAGTCGTTTGCTCTTGTGGACGTACTTCTAACTCCAATACTTCTTCCCCAATAATGACGGAAATTAGTTTCTTGGCAATCGTCAAATCTTCCAACAAAAATTTGAAAACAGTATCGTATATTGGATTCGCAATAATCATTTTATTATTTTTTAGAACAAACAAAAATACAAAATCAATGGTGTAATTACCTCATTTTCAATAAAATATCTTCAAAACTCAACTTTTCCTGTTCACCCGAAATCATATTTTTTAGGGTTAAAATTCCCGTCTGCATTTCGTCAGAACCCACAATACAAGCATAAGGAATTCGCTTTTTATCGGCATATTCCATTTGCTTTTTTATTTTGCAAACATCTGGATACACCTCTGCATTGATGCCTGCCAATCGTGCTTTTTGAAGCAATGGTAAGGTATATTCTAACTCGTTATTTCCAAAATGGCAAAACAATAATTTGGTAGTAACTGATTGATTTTCAGGGAATAAATTCAATTCTTCCATCACATCATAAATTCTATCAACTCCAAAAGAAATCCCGACTCCCGAAAGCCCCGGCACACCAAATGTACCCGTGAGATTATCATAACGTCCACCGCCAGTGATTGAACCAATCTGAACGTCCAATGCTTTGACTTCAAAGATTGCTCCTGTATAATATGAAAGTCCACGAGCAAGGGTGATATCTAACTCAATATTGTTTTCAGATACCCCAAACGTACTGATATAGGCCCATACCTGTTTCAATTCTTCAATTCCTTTTTGTCCTGTTTCAGAGTTTTGAAATAGCTCTTCTAATTTCAAAAACTTCTCTTGATTTGTACCTGATATTTCAAAAATAGGGTCAAGTTTTGCTAATGAATCTTCTGAAAAACCTTTTTCAGACAATTCTTCCAAAACTTTCACTTTTCCAATTTTATCTAATTTATCAATGGCAACCGCCAAATTTGCTTCTTGTCCAACAGCTCCAATGGCTTCTGAAAGTCCAGTAAGTATTTTACGATTATTGATTTTTAGACTAAAATTAATACCTAATTTTTGCATTACTTCATGCACCATCAACACGATATCAGCCTCGCAAAGCAATGAATCAGTTCCCACCACATCGGCATCACATTGATAAAATTCACGGTAACGCCCTTTTTGTGGACGGTCGCCCCGCCAAACTGGTTGAATCTGATAACGCTTGAAAGGCATTGCCAATTCTCCACGATTCATCACCACGTAACGGGCAAAAGGTACTGTCAAATCGTATTTTAAGCCTTTTTCGGCAATTTTAGTGGTCAATTTTTTGTAGCCTTCGTCTAAATCGGGTTGCCCTATTTTCTCTGAAAAATTACCAGAATTTAAGATTTTGAATAATAATTGGTCACCCTCTTCGCCATATTTTCCCATCAAAGTAGATAGGTTTTCCATCGCAGGAGTTTCTATTGGCTGAAAACCGAAGTTCTCAAAAACAGAACGAATGGTACTGAAAATATAATTACGGCGAACCATTTTCTCGGGTCCAAAATCACGTGTTCCTCTTACTATACTTGGTTTACTCATGTTGTGTATTATTCAAGATTATTTTTACAAAAATACGAAAGGTGAGCGGTTTTGATAAGGTTTTTCAAGCGATTAATAGATTTAACCTAATATTCACCAATAATTGCAAAGGTTTTTTTAATTTTGCGAACGAATTTTAATAAATAGATATGAGCAAGAAAGTTTTAATAATTGGTGCAGGAGGAGTAGGCAATGTAGTGGTGAAGAAATGTGCCATGAATCCTGATGTATTTTCAGAGGTTGTTTTAGCCAGCCGTACCAAACGTAAATGCGATGCCATTGCTGAGGAATGTGCTAAAATAGGTTTGCCTACCAAAGTAGAAACCGCCCAAGTTGATGCCGATAATGTACCCGAATTGGTTGCTTTAATTAACAAAGTGAAGCCTTTTATGGTTATCAATGTGGCATTACCTTACCAAGATTTAACCATTATGGATGCGTGTTTAGAAACGGGCGTTCATTATATGGATACTGCCAATTATGAACCAAAAGACGTTGCTAAATTTGAATATTCATGGCAATGGGCGTATCAAGAGCGTTTTAAAGCGGCTGGTTTAATGGCACTTTTGGGCTGTGGATTCGATCCTGGTGTTACCCAAGTTTATACGGCTTATGCCAATAAACATCATTTTGACGAAATGCACTATCTCGACATTATTGATTGTAATGCGGGTGACCACGGTAAGGCTTTTGCCACCAATTTTAATCCAGAAATAAATATTCGGGAAATTACCCAAAAAGGTAAATATTGGGAAAATGGCGAATGGGTAGAAATTGAAGCCATGTCGATTCATAAACCAATTGATTACCCAGGCATCGGACCAAAAGAATCTTACGTTTTGTATCACGAAGAATTAGAATCGTTGGTTAAAAACTTTCCAACTTTAAAACGTGCAAGATTCTGGATGACGTTCGGGCAGCAGTATATCACTCATTTGAACGTACTTGAAAATGTGGGAATGACTTCAATCGCTCCCATCAAATTTCAAGGAATGGACATTGTTCCTTTGGAGTTTTTGAAGGCTGTATTGCCAGAACCAAGTTCTTTGGGAGAAAATTATTCGGGCGAAACCTCGATTGGTTGTCAAATTAAAGGTATAAAAGATGGCGTGGACAAAACTTATTATGTTTGGAATAATTGCAAACACCAAGATTGTTGGAAGGAAGTTCAGGCACAAGGCGTAAGTTATACAACGGGTGTACCTGCCATGATTGGTGCTATGATGATGATTACGGGCGAATGGATGCAAGCGGGGGTTTATAACTGCGAAGACATGAATCCAGACCCTTTTATGGCAATGTTGAATATTCATGGATTGCCTTGGCATGAAGAGATTAACGGAACTTTGCCCCATGAGTATTAAAATGAGGTGATAGATTTTAGGGGCGACCGTCGCTCGGTTAGGCTTTAGTGAAAACTAAAAGTTAAAAAGTTGAAAATACCTGTATTTGAGCAAATGCAGGTATTTTTTTACTAACCCCTAAAATCTAACCCCTAAAACCTTAAAATAAAATGATTGACTTCTCAAAAATACCTTCACCTTGTTATGTCTTGGAGGACAGACTATTACGCAAAAATTTAGAACTACTTAAATACGTTCAAGAGCAAGCGGGTATCGAAATAATTTGCGCTTTAAAAGGCTTTTCGATGTTTTCTACTTTTCCAATGGTTCGCCAATATTTGGCAGGTTCAACGGCAAGTTCTTTGCACGAAGCACGATTGGGTTTTGAAGAAATGGGAGCAAAAACGCACGTTTATTCTCCTGCTTATTTAGAAAAGGAATTTGAAGAATTGATGACTTATGCAGGGCATATCTCTTTTAATTCTTTAAACCAATTCAATCAATTCAAAGACCGTACAATAGCTAATGATATTAGTTGCGGACTCCGAATCAATCCTCAATACTCTGAGGTTGAGACAGATATGTATAATCCTTGCATTGCAGGTTCACGTTTGGGCATTACTCGTAATCAATTGGGAGATACGCTGCCCGAAGGTATTGAATGCTTGCACTCACATACATTATGTGAAAACGATTCTTACACCTTGGAAAGAACTTTACAAGCTTTTGAAGAACGTTTTGGAGGGTTATTGAAACAAGCGAGATGGTTGAACTTGGGAGGAGGACATTTGATTACTCGGGCTGATTATAACGTTGAACATTTGATTGGTGTTTTGAAAGGGTTGAAATCTCGATACCCAAACTTAAAGATTATCATGGAGCCAGGCTCAGCAGTTGGCTGGCGGACTGGATATCTGACTTCAACCGTTATGGATATCGTTGATTCTCAGGGCATTGACGTTGCTATTTTAGATATAAGTTTTGCTGCTCATATGCCTGATACTCTGGAAATGCCTTACAAACCAACCATTTTAGGGGCATATCACGAACCAGTTGAAGGAAAACCAACCTATCGTTTCGGAGGAATGACGTGTTTGGCAGGAGATTTTTATGGAGATTATTCTTTCGATAAACCCTTAGAAATTGGCGATTCCATCGTTTTTGATGATATGATTCATTACACGATGGTAAAAACAACAACTTTTAATGGTGTAAATTTGCCTTCAATTGGCATTTGGAGAGAGAATGATACTTTTGATTTGA
>JANPGQ010000730.1:0-4592 GCA_031423975.1 Cytophagales bacterium
GGAGAAGCCCGCTGGTCTCCGAAGATGCAACTACACGTTACCGTATGTTCCTGGAAATTTACCCAAATGTTGTCAACCGCATACCGCTTTCTTACATCGCTTCTTATTTGGGCATCACTCAATCTTCCCTCAGCAGGATAAGAAAAAATATCCGCTAAAAATACTTTTTGCCAAATGGCAAACGATCCTATTTTTTTAAGATGCAGTTTTGCTTCATAAACTAAAAACAAATAAATGAAATCAGTATTAATTACAGGAGCCAACAGAAGCATTGGTTTAGAAACGGTAAAACAACTTTCAACGAAAGGACTATTTGTCTATTTAGGAACTCGTGACCTTGAAAAAGGCGAAGCAGTAGTAAAAGAATTAAACGAAAATGGATTTCATAATATCAAGGCAATTAAAATTGACGTTACCAATTCTGATTCAATTTTAGCGGCCAAAAATATTATAGAAACGGAACAAGGCAAACTGGATATTTTGATAAATAATGCTGGAATTCTGGGAACAAATCCACAACAAGCGTCGGATACATCCATTGAAGATATTCAAGAAGTATTTGACACCAATTTCTTTGGGGTAATTCAAGTGACACAAACATTTTTAGAGCTGCTTAAAAAATCAGATAGTCCAAGAATCAGTAATATTACTTCGGGGCTTGGTTCTTTAACATTACATAGCGACCCTACTTGGAAATATTATTCCGTTAAAACGGCAAGTTATGGTACTTCAAAAGCTGCTTTGAATGCCTACACCATTGTATTGGCTTATGAACTCAAAGATTCACCTTTCAAAGTAAATGCAATTGACCCAGGTTATACTGCCACAGATTTCAACCATCACAATGGACCAGGAACCGTGGAAAGTGCGGCAAGTTTTATCATAAAGCATACATTAACGGACGACAATGCACCAACAGGGCAATACTATAGTAATGATATAGAAGATGAGTCAGGAATTAGTCCTTGGTAATATCGTTGTTAATTAAGGATTAAATTATTTCTATTAAGTTTTAGTTTATTTGAGAGGGCAGGTAGAAACTGCTCTCTTATTGTATAACCTTATTTCATGGGTTAGTCATAATCAATACGGGTACAAATGTGTTTCAGTGAGAGTCGCAATACTCATCCAATAATCTTCTTCCTATGTCCAGCACCCCAATCACTCAAAGTTCTTAAAACATCCTTCAATGTTTCGCTGTATGGCGATGCCTCATAAACAATGCTCACAGGTGTGGTGGCATATACATTTCTAACTACCAACTCATTTTGCTCTAAATGTTTCAATTCCTGAGCCAATATTTTAGGAGAAATACCTTCCACATCTTTCATAATTTCATTAAAACGCTTTGGTGCATTTACCAAACTCATTACAATGGGTAATTTCCATTTCCCATTCAATACATACAAAGCATCTATTACATTTTTCAAATTACTGGTACATTTTTCCTTTGTAATTTCTGTCATTTTTATTGCTGTTTCCATGTTGCAAAGGTAATAACTTTCTAAAAAGTAACTGCTTTCCTTTGGGAAACTACTATCCTTTCAATATTTATAAGCTCTACCTTTGAGCCATTAAAATTTCAAAAAATACATAAAAATGAGTTCAAAGAAAATATTACAGCTTAATTCCAGCATAATGGGTGAGCAATCCTATAGCAGAAAATTGGGTAACGCTATTGTAGAAAAAATTCAAGAAAAATATCCCGAAAGCACTGTTGAGCAATTGGATTTGGTGGAAAGTAATATCCCACATCTTAGTCCTGAAACACTTCAGGCGATGTTTATACCAGCTGAGTATCAAACAGATGAAACCAAACAAAGACTTGAATTATCTGACAAATTGGTGAAACAGTTATTTGATGCCGACATTATTGTAATCGGTGCTGCACTAATCAACCGAACGATTCACAGTTCATTAAAAGCTTGGATAGACCATATCACTCGACGGGGCATTACATTTGGTTATAGTGCAGAAGGTTTACCAATAGGATTTGTAAAAGACAAAAAAGTGTATGTTGCCATGAGTTCTGGTGGTATTTATACTGATGAGCAAGGCAAATTACATGATTTTGTAGCACCTTATCTACAATCATTTTTAGGTTTTTTGGGGATGTCAGACTTTAGTGTATTTAGAGCAGAAGGGCTTCACGTACCTGTGGTGAAAGATACTGCATTACAAAAAGGGATTGATAGTATTGTAATTGATTAATACCTTAAAAAGTCATTTTGAATACAAACTGAATAATCCGATATAATTTCCAACTTAAAACGGGATTAGATGCTCAATTTCATCGGAATATTCAATATACATAATAAAATTCCATTGTAGGCACAACGATTGACTAAAATGTAGGCACAACAAAAAAATAAAATAGGCACAATAAATAGAATTGCGCCTACTTTGTTTTTTCCAGAACTTTGGACAAAGAGAACGGGAATTTCTATGATAAATTTTGTCGCAAATATTATCTAAATTTGCGACAAAATAGTTAATAAAAGAATGCCAGAAAGCATTGAAAATAAAATACTTACAAGATTAAAAAAAGAGAAAAGGGGTACACTTTTCTTCACTGAAGACTTTGTCTCTATTGGCAACGCAAAGGCTATCAGTAAAGCTCTTGAAAGATTGACAAATAGAGGTGATATAGAAAGGGTTGCCAGAGGAGTTTATCAGAAAATTGAATATTCTTCTTTCTTAGGCCAGAATATTGCAGCAACCCCTGATGAGATTGCACAAGCAATTGCCAAAAGAGATAAAGCTCGTATAATCAAATCGGGTATTTATGCCTTGAATGCTCTGGGACTTTCAACCCAAGTGCCAATGAATATCGTTTACTTAACAGATGGTGCAGCCAGAAGAATTAAGATAGGAAATATACACGGTATTGTATTCAAAAAGACCTCTCCTAAGAATTTATCCACAAAGAGCCGCCTTTGTTGTTTAGTTATTCAAGCAATAAAAGCCATTGGAAAGGGCAATATCTACGAAAGCGAGAAGAAAAAACTGGTTGATTTTCTGAAAACAGTTGATGTTGAAACCCTAAAACATGATATTACTCTTGCTCCTGAGTGGGTTAGAATAATTATGAGAGAGGCGTTAATTCGATGATTTATGTTTATAGTTATGTTGAAATGTCCAGTTTTTTAATTAAAAAACTGGACATTTTAGTATATTTGTGAAAATTATAAGATATGAAAACAAGTAATTTTATAAATTCAGAGATAAGTAGATTGCCACAAAGCACTATCTTTACTTACAAAGATTTCATGAAAGAGGGAAATTCAAGAGAAGCCATAATTAAGGCTTTAAATAGAAAAGTAGCCTCTGGCGAAATTGCCAAGATTGCTAAGGGAAAATTCTATGTTCCACAACAATCAATATTTGGTGTTTTGAAGCCCAACGAAGAAGAAATGATTAAGGATTTATTGGAAGAAAATGGTGAAATTGTGGGCTATCTCACGGGATTGTCAATGTATAACCGTTTGGGATTGACGACTCAGGTTAGTGCGGTTACAGTTATTGGTAAAAATGAAGTTAGACCTGCCTTTAAACGAGGTTATTTAAGAATCCATTTCATAAAACAGAAGAATAAAATCACGAAAGATAATGTTCAACTACTCCAAATTCTTGATGCAATTCGCTATTTAAAAGAGATTCCTGATGCAGATATTGATTTTTTATGTAATCGCTTTTTATCTATTTTGAAAAATATTCCCAAAGATTTTCAGAGTAAAATGGTTGAGTTAGCAATATTGTATCCACCCGCAACCAGAGCCTTGTTGGGGGTATTATTAGATGAATTAGGTGCAATAGATTTGACAGAACCTTTATACAAATCTTTAAATCCTATTACTGTTTACAAATTGCCAAGAGCTTCAAAAGTTTTGTCTAATACTCAAAAATGGAATATCAAATGACCTTACACCTTGACCAAGAGATTTTCAAATTAGCTATCGAACAAACAGCGAAAGAGTTTGGAATACAAGAAATTTATGTTGAAAAAGACTATTGGGTAACGTATGCCCTCAGTGCAATATTCCATGATGAAGTAGGCAAACATACCGTTTTCAAAGGTGGTACAGCTCTATTGAAATGTGATGCTATGATTCAACGATTTTCGGAAGACATTGATTTGGTGATACTTAGAGAAGGAAGTGAGTCAAGTACCCAATTAGGAAATAAGGTAAAGCGTATAAGCAAAGTTATTAAAGATATTTTGCCAGAGGTTACTATAGAAAATGTAACTCAAAAAATGGGTATGAATCGCAAAACGGCTCATACTTATCCTAAAATATTTGGCGAAAACGATTTCGGACAAGTGCGTGATGTAATTATAGCAGAAGCCACTTGGTTAGGTTATTTTGAGCCTTATGTTAGTAGAAAAGTAAGTACATTTATCTATCAAATGATGGAAAAAGCGGGTCAAGAGACTGTTGGAGAACAATATGGATTGATGCCGTTTGAAGTTTTAGTATTAGACCCCAGACGTACATTTTGTGAAAAAATAATGAGTCTAATTCGCTTTTCTTACACCAACGAACCAATGGTTGATTTAGGAAATAAAGTTCGCCATCCTTACGATTTGCATA
>JANPGQ010000731.1:0-4750 GCA_031423975.1 Cytophagales bacterium
CAAAATAAATATTAAAAAAATCTTCTTCATTTTCATAGTTTTAAAATCAAAATAAGTACCCGTAAGCTATTCAAACTAACTATTAAGCGAATCCAATTAGTGTAGGAAATGAATACATCATTATTTTAGAAATAAATCACCTATTCACACTCACTAAAATTGAACAATTACATAATTAAATTTTTAATTACAATTTAAGAAAAGTTTGGGTATAACAAATAGTTACTCAATATTTTACCTAAAGTTAAGAAATATAGTGACTATTGCTAAAAAAAATATAATGGCTAAGTTATTTATAAATGAAAAGTTTAGCTCTTAAATTGAAAACCTAAATAACTCTAGAAAATATCTTACTTTTCGTTAAGTAAGATATTTTCTTTTTTTACCAAGAATTGATACAATACCATCGTCATTAACAAGCCAGACATTAGATAAATTTGTAAATGAATTACTTGTTCGAAGGTATTATGAAAGGCATAAATCAGTAGAATTTGTAGAATACCACCAATAATGGTAAGCCACACTGGCAGTCGTCTATCAAGGGACATATTGTAGTATACAAATACATTAACTAAGGCAAAAAGTGCGGTAGCCAACGCATAAAGCCAAAGTAAAGGAGCAATGGAAAGGTATTTTTCTCCAAAAAGGATATTTACCATCAGTTCTGGCATAACATAACAGGCAAGAATAATAATGCCTGCTATACCACCTACAAAGCCTATCCCGCCCCAAAAATATTTTGTATGGTCTTTACCTTCTTTTTCTAATTTTATTACTATCGGAAAAAGCATGGTAACTACTGTCCAAGTACCAAAATAAACAATTCGTCCAATAAGTGCTAATGCTGCATATAGTCCTGCGTCAGTTGGCTTAAAAAAATGCTTTACAAGTATTGTGTCGCTATTATTAATTAAAATCTGACTACACTCGTAAATCAAAACAACAATGAAAAAATTAATAATCTTTTTATTGTTAAAAATCATTTTTTGTCCTTTAATAGTCTCACCGTTAGAAACCAACCAAGTAGCAATAATCGAAATGGTTAGTCCCCATGCTACACCGTTTACGCCATAGCCCATTTTTATCAAAATAATACTTAATATGAGACGTGTCCACATTTCGGCTTGATAAGTAATTGCTAATTTACGATAATTAGTTTTTCCTTGTAAAATGCCTCTATTAACACTCATCAATAAATAAAAAGGCATTCCAATTCCAAAAATTATAAAAATTATGGGTGAACTCATCTGAAAGAAATCTTTCCAGAAAAAGGATAAACTAATCAGTAAAATAGCTAAAACAATGCCAACTAAAACAGCTAATTTTTGAAACCACTTCAAAAACATAGACATTTCGGATAGTTTATTATCAGTTGTAAACTCAGCAATATATTTTGTTGCTGTTAACTGAAATGCCAACGCCCAAAAAGAAAGCATCAAAAGAAGAGTAACTAATAAACTAACCTCAGAAAACTCAGAAGGTCCCAACCATCTTCCTAAAAGTAAATTGATACCATAGTTTCCAGCATTCACCAACAGGTTGCTCAGAAAAAGGATGGTTCCATCTCTTTTTAATTGATTTTCAGTAAAGTTGGCGGCCATGAAAATTACTGAAAAGTCAGCGTGAAAATTTTATTGAATTTTGTTAAGTGAAGCATTTTTGAAAGATGACTATCTTGTTTTAAAAGGATAGTTAGGATGCTATTTTTGCTTCGTAATTGCTTATAAATCAAAGCAAGGGTATTGATGCCTACTACATCAACATCACTTACATTTGTGCAATCAATAGACAAATTTACATTTTCTTTGTCAATCAAATTACTTAAAATATTTTTTACTTCCATTGCTTTTTGAGAAGTAAAGTCACCAATGATTTGGTAGTGAAGAGTAGTTATTTTTTGCATATTAATTTTAGCGGTAATGAATAGCAATTTCTAAAAGTTGTCCAACAATTTTTACCGAATCTCGCATCGAAAGTTTTGAGCCATCGGTATGAATCCAACGTTTGAGAGGTTGTTCACAAATTAGATTATGAACTATTTCTTTTCCATAGAATTTTTTCATTCTTAAGAATATTTCCACATCAAAAATCCAACGAGTAACAAATTTTTCGTTAAACATATTCGTAGCAATATCATTAGTCATAATTTTTGCTCCACACTGAGTATCTTGAAAACTCATACCCAAAATCATACGAATAATCATGTTTATGGATTTACTAATAACTTTTCGGGCAGATTCTTTAGTAATGTTTGCCCCCATTCTATCAATGCGTGAGCCACTGACAATCTTGAATCTCGATGTTTCAATTGTTTTTATTAATTCTTCAAAATCCTTAAAATCAGTTGAAAGATCAGCATCCAAATATCCTATGTAATCTAAATTTAGGTTTTGTGTTAAATGCAAAACGCCTAATCTAACTGCTTCGGCTTTACCTCCATTTTTTTCGCAATTATAAACACTGATATAATCCTCTCGACCTTTTCTAAGTTTGTTTAAAACCTCTAAAGTATTGTCATTGCTTCCATCATTTACAAAGCATAGATGATAACCTAAATTTTGATGTACTGATTGAATAAACTCATCTACACACAGCCGATTCTCTTCATTATAACATGGAATAACAATTCCAACAGCTCTTTTTTGAAGTATCTGAAATGAAACATTATCTGTAATTTTTAAAGGATTAACGTCGAAGGGTTGTTTGAGTAATCTTTTTACTCTTACTAAAACCTCATTTAGGCCAACGGGCTTTTCAATGTAATCATCAGCACCTAAATTAAAAGCATCAACGACAACACTTTCTTCCTGATTACCAGACATTACAATGATTGGCATTTGGGAGTGTCGAATTTTTCTGATGTGTTCTATGACATCAAAACCTGTTTTTACTGACATATTAAGGTCAATAATTGCTAAATCAATTTTTTCAGCATCAAAAATATTGATAGCTTCTTGCCCATTATTAGCACAAAAAATTTCAAACCCAGATTGTTTGAGTTTGTACCCTATTGACTTTAGGATGAGTGGTTGGTTGTTGGCGGTAAGTATTTTCATTTTTTTTTTGAGAAATGTAAATATTATAAGCATAATAGAGCAATAATCATGCCTTCAAAACAAAAAATAACTCCTTAACTCAACAAAATAAATGGCACAATTATTGATGATTAGCTTGGATATAAAGACTTTTTAAATTACAATATCGCACCGATAACACCTTTAAATATTAAATATTTCTTATTCTAATTAAAACAAAACACCTTATTCTGCTGCACACATTGCGAATATTCTTCTTTTAAATAAACTACATCCTTCTGTTCATTCTGTTACAAGTTTAGTAATTGGCAGTATTATTCCTGACTTTGAGTATTTTATAAGCAGGACATTACATGGGCATTATGGACATAATATAAATGGAATATTTATTTTTGATGTACCATTAGGTAAAATATTTTACATCATTTTCCACGAATTTATAAGACTTTCAACGATTACTTATTTACCAACTGATTTTTACCTTAGGTTTGGTAGTGCTGCAATTCATTGTGTTTTGTATTAGTTCATTGTTGCTAAGTCTTTTAATTGTCTCCTATTTTCAACAAACAAATTAAATATATACTTATGAATCCGCCAAATTCGCCACTAACAATTGCTCTCGTATCCACCCACCCACCAGGGAAAGGAACGCTAAATGAATATGGATTTTATTTACTAAAACATATTCGTCAAAATCCTAACATTAAAGAGGTTATTTTGATAGCTGATGATTTGCCAAATGGAGAGTTTTATGAATTTGATAAGGACGGTTGTCCTATTCAAGTACATTCCGTCTGGTCATTTAATGGCTGGATGAACCTTTGGAATATCATCAAAGCTGTTCGCCAAACTAAGCCCGATATTGTACTTTTCAATATCCAATTCTTGTCGTTTGGTGATAAAAAAATACCTGCTGCATTAGGTTTGTTAGCTCCTTTTTTCTTGAAAATTATGGGCAAAAAATCTGTGGTTTTATTACACAACATTTTAGAACAAGTTGATTTGAAAACCGCAGGAATAACACAAAACCCGTTGTTGTCTGTGATTTATAATTCTATAGGCACAATGCTAACTAAGTTTGTTTTGAGTGCCGATTTAGTAGCGGTTACGATTGCAAAGTATGTAGAGGTGTTAGAACAAAAATATAAAGTTGATAATGTTGCCTTGATACCCCACGGTAGTTTTGAGATTCCGCCCATGCCTGATTTTAATTTGCCCCAAGGACCAAAGCAAGTAATGACTTTCGGAAAATTTGGAACATACAAGAAGGTAGAAGTGATGATTGATGCCGTGGAAATTATCAGGCAAAGAAGTAATATTCCTTTACAAATTGTGATTGCTGGCACGGATAGTCCCAATAAAAAAGGATATCTAAACGATGTTAAAAACCAATATGCCCATGTAAAAGACATCATCTTTACCGGTTATGTTGCTGAGGAAGATGTCCCAAGAATTTTTAACGAAAGTGCGGTAGTGGTGTTTCCATACACCAGCACTACGGGTAGCTCGGGAGTATTACACCAAGCAGGAAGCTACGGAAAGGCAGTAATTTTACCCAATATTGGCGATTTAGGCGAATTAATTAGAGAAGAAGGATATGCAGGTGAACTTTTTGAACCTGATGATGCAGAAAGTTTGGCGAATGCCATCCAGAAAGTAGTTGAGAGCGATGAATATCGCCGAGAATTAAGTACCAAAAACTATTATGCAGCGGT
>JANPGQ010000732.1:0-3132 GCA_031423975.1 Cytophagales bacterium
GTTAAATTAATAATTTCTCAATTTTATTCCTAATTTCTAATCTAAAATCTACTTTCTGTGAGTTTTTTATTAATATTGTTTTTGGAATTTTAATTCATCAACATTTTATGAAAATCCCCCCCATTTTAATCCACGATAAACATTTTGAGGTATTTATTGAAAAATCAATCATCGAACAACGAATAAGCGATTTAGCTTCTGAAATTAATAAAGATTATGAAGGCAAACGTCCGCTGTTTTTAGCGATTCTAAACGGTTCGTTTATGTTTGCTGCCGAGTTGATGAAATCTGTGTCAGTTTCTTGCGAGATTACATTTCTGAGGGTTTCATCCTACCAAGCCACAACATCATCGGGGAAGGTGCTTGAAATATTGGGTTTGCAAGAAAATATCGAAGGTAGAGACATCGTCATCGTGGAAGACATCGTGGACACGGGACTCACAATGGTTGAAATTAAGCAACAATTATTAGCCCAAAATCCAGCCTCTTTATCCATCGTTACGCTCTTACAAAAACCTGAAGCCTTGAAACAACCCATTGATATTCAGTACATTGGATTTGAAATAGAAAACAAATTCGTCTTGGGTTATGGTTTGGACTATGACGGTTTGGGGAGAAATCTGAGTGATTTATATGTGTTGTGTGAATAGCGTTCGTCTTTGGGCAGTCGGCTGTCGGCAATCAGAAAAAGCCGATTTCCCCTTAAAACGTTAATCTTTTGTTAATAGATACTTTCCCACGCACCATCACGTTTTAGCTTCAAACTAAACAATTATATTCAATGAACAGATTCATTAAAACACTTACATTCAGCACTTTAATAGCAATGAATGCTTTTATGGCTGATGCTCAACAGGTAATTATGGAAAAACCGCTCGTTAAAAAAATTGAAGTAAACGGTAGTGCCGAACAGGAGGTTTTGCCCGATGAAATTTTTGTCAATATCACGCTTCGGGAGTATTTTAAGGATAAGGACAATAAGAATAAGGTAGATATTATGGCTTTGGAAAAGCAATTGCAGAAGGCGGTTGAAGAGGCAGGAATTACCAAAGAAAACTTTACCATCGGGGCAATGAATGGCTACCGTGAGTGGTGGGGACGTAAAAAACCAACTACTTTTTTAGAAAGTAAAAGTTATATCTTGAAAGTACCCAATCTCTATAAAATTGACGGTATTATTGCCCGAGTGGATGATAAAGGTGTGGCTTCCACCAATATTGAGCGTTATGAGTATTCTAAGATTGAACAATTACGTAAAGACATCAAAATCAAAGCTTTACAGGCGGCAAAAGCGAAGGCTCAATATCTTTTAGAAGGCATTGGCGAACAATTGGGAGAGGCTTTTGAGATTACTGAAATTGATAATGGCTATCAGAATCCGCAACCTGTGTATTCAAACATGATGATGAAATCGGCAAGAATGGAAATGACAGCCGATGCAATGCCCGAAAGCACGATTGACGTACAGAAAATTAAAGTTCGTTATGAAATTAAAGCAGTTTTTAAGATTAAGTAAGGGGCGTTGAAAGTTTATAAGTTTAGCATTTATGAGTTCAAAATTTACGGAATAATTTCAACTCATAAACTTTCAACTCATAAACTCATAGACTTTCAACTTATAAACTCCAAAAAAATATTATCTTAGTAGCACGATTCGAAAGGTCGTGCTATTTTTGTTTTTTACCATTTTTTACCCAGACCAAACGCTATGTTTTTAGAGAAGGATTTCACGCAGATTCATGAATTAGGCATTGATTTAGAAACTGTTTATCAACAAATTAATGATTTCAAGGATGGTTTTCCTTTCATGCAATTGCAAAAAGCTGCAACGCCCAATGATGGCGTAACGCAACTTTCGGAAGTGCAATTGACAAAGTATTCGAGTTTCTACGATAGCAAGGTTGCCAAAATTACGCCGCTCAAATTTGTGCCGGCTTCGGGGGCGGCTACACGGATGTTTAAATCGCTGTTTTCTTTTTTGGAAGAAGGCAAATCAGATAAATCTACCGACCAATTTTTTGAACGATTGTCAGAGTTTGCTTTTGCGGATGATTTGAAGAAAATTACCCCAGAAGGTGCTGATAATCAAACTATTGTCGATTATTATTTAACCCGAAAAGGTTTAGAATATGGTACACTTCCAAAAGGCTTATTGAAGTTTCATCAATACGAAGATTCGGCTCGTACTGCCTTGGAAGAACACTTAGTAGAGGGGGCAAATTATGCCCAAAATAATGGTAGAGTACAACTTCATTTTACGGTTTCGCCCGAACATTTAAGCCGTTTTTTGAAATTATTGAATAAAGTTGTGCCTAATTATGAGGCTAAATTCAACGTAAAATTTGATATTTCATTCTCGGAACAACGTCGTTCTACGGATACCATTGCGGTGAATATGGACAATACGCCCTTCCGTGAAAAAGACGATTCGTTACTTTTCCGCCCCGCAGGACACGGGGCTTTATTGGCAAATTTGAATGACATCAACGCTGATATTGTCTTTATCAAAAACATTGATAATGTTGTTCCCGACCGTATTAAACAAACTACTTACGATTACAAAAAGGCTTTGGCGGGCATCCTTTTAGAATACCAAGATGATATTTTTGATTATCTCTATAAGTTGAAAGAATGGGCATCTGAACCACTTTTGGTAGAGATTTCACACTTTTTGGAGCAACAACTTTGTATTCTTCCTCCGCCCGAATTTGCTAACTTTAATAATAACCAGAAGGTGATGTATTTTCAGAAAAAACTGAATCGTCCTTTGCGGGTGTGTGGGGTAGTGAAGAATACGGGCGAACCTGGCGGTGGTCCATTTTGGTGTAAAAATTCGGATGGAAGTACCTCTTTACAAATTGTGGAATCTGCCCAAGTAGATATGAATGATGAAGAGCAAAAAAGTATTTTCAATAATTCAACGCACTTCAATCCTGTGGATTTGGTGTGTTCGATGAAAAATTATCGTAACGAAAAATTTGACCTCTTGAAATTCCGTGACCCGAAAACAGGTTTTGTTACCGAAAAATCAAAAGACGGAAAAGCCCTCCAAGCCCAAGAACTGCCAGGACTTTGGAATGGCTCGATGGCAGACTGGAACACGATTTTTGTGGAAGTACCTTTGATTACGTT
>JANPGQ010000733.1:0-5345 GCA_031423975.1 Cytophagales bacterium
CACATTTGCGTAAGCATACAAATCAACATTGCTTACTCAAGTGTGTTTGGTGGAGACACCAACCACGGGGCGATTAACTAATTCCCTAATAAGCAGTAACCAATTTTATAATAACCAATAACTTAATTAAAATGTGGGAAACCCTTAAAGAATACAAAGAAATTTTATTTTCGTTTCAGGACGGTATTGCTAAAATATCAATCAATCGCCCTCATGTGCATAACGCATTTACGCCCCTCACGGTGAAGGAAATGATTGATGCGATGAATATTTGTCGTGATGATGAAAAAATTGGCGTAGTTATCCTCACGGGCGAAGGCGGCAAGGCGTTTTGCTCGGGTGGCGACCAATCGGTGCGTGGACATGGCGGCTATGTAGGCGAAGATACCGTGCCGAGATTGAATGTTTTGGATTTGCAGAAACAAATTCGTTCTATTCCTAAGCCCGTTATTGCTATGGTAGCAGGTTGGGCAATTGGTGGCGGACACGTACTGCACGTAGTTTGCGATTTAACCATTGCCGCAGAAAATGCCCGTTTCGGACAAACTGGTCCTATTGTGGGTTCTTTCGATGGTGGTTTCGGTGCTTCATATCTTGCCCGAGTGGTTGGTCAGAAGAAGGCTCGTGAAATCTGGTTTCTTTGCGACCAATACGATGCACAAGAGGCTTTGGACATGGGTTTAGTAAATAAAGTTGTGCCTTTGGAAAAATTGGAAGAAACAACGGTAGCTTGGTGTCATAAGATTTTGCAAAAAAGTCCATTGTCGTTGAGGTTGTTAAAATCTTCTTTCAATGCCGAGTTAGACGGTCAGGCCGGAATTCAAGAATTGGCGGGTAATGCAACCCTTTTATATTATTTATCAGACGAAGCGAAGGAAGGACGAAATGCTTTTGTAGAGAAAAGAAAGCCTGATTTTAGTAAATTCCCCAAATTTCCTTGATTTAAAAAAAATCCCAAAGTTTTATTACTTTGGGATTTTTTTTATTTATCTCTCCAATTTAAAATTCATATCCGTTGCAGGACGAACATTTGCGTTGGCGACTTTCCAACCAGTTCTGTACATCCAATCCGCCATTTTTTTGAGTTTGGGATAATTGATGTTTTCAATATTATCCTGCGGCGTGTGATAATCAGGGTGCAAAAGTGAGGTGTACATAATGGAAGGAATGCCCAAACGTGCATACGGAACGTGGTCGCTTCTAAAATACCAACCTTCAATGTGTTTTACATCGTCCCAACTTGAATCTAATTTAAAATTTGGACCTTCTTTATTGGCTTCCATAGTCATATTTACCAAATCAAGCGAATTTCTGTGGGGCGGTAATGACCCTAAAACGGTAGCACTATCAATATGGTTTCTACCAATCATATCACCGTTCAAAACGGCTACAATGCTATTAATTGGCACGGTGGGGTGAGCAGAATAAAACCTTGAGCCCAACAAACCTCTTTCTTCTGCCCCGTGAATTACAAATAAAACTGAGCGTTTTGCGGGATTTTTCACAAATGCTCGGGCGTTTGAAAGCATCGCAACATCTACGCTTCCGTTATCATCCGCACCGTAGCAAATAGAATCGCCTTTGATAACGTTTCTGACTCCGTGAGCATCGGTATGTCCACTATACAATACATATTCTGACTTTAACGTATTGTCCGTTCCATCAATTGACCCAATAATATTAACCGATGGATAAGGATATTTTGATACCATAATATTGGCTTTTAAATTTGCCGTATTACTCTGTAAATCCTTTTTGGCATCCGCATGAAGCCAAAGTACGGGAACAGTTGTGGTTAGATTCACATTCACACCACCATCAATATCATAAGTACCTCGTTTGAAGTTTTCATTGGCATCTGCCCAAGCATTTTCTGCCGTTTCGTCTGATACGAATATAATGGCAGTTGCCCCTCTGCGGATTAAAGGTATTCCGTATTTTACATAAATACTCCGACTATATCGCCAAGTTGGCAAGGAAACATTTAAGTTAATTCCTTTCTGATTGGCTTCAATAGCCACAATTTTACCTTTTACGTCCATTGTTGTGTCCATAGATAAAGCATTACCCAAATAAATGATTGGGGCATTTAATTGAATATTTGCCATTTGTGAAATAGCCACATCTTTCCAAAGTGATAACTTTTTATCGTTTAAAGAAATACTGGTTTGGTCGGAAATTTGATTTCTCCAAAGCGTGAAATATTGAAAAAACGTTCCATCTTCGCCCGCTGGTTTTAAGCCAATTGACCGATATTTTTCCGCTACCCATACTGCGGCTTTCAACTCATCTAATGTTCCCGCCGAACGACCTTTAAAATGGGCATCCGCCAAGCCTTTTAAATCATCTTTTAGGTCTTCAATCCGAATTGAACTGAGGGCTGGGGGCGTACCTTGCTGAGCAAATAGTGTATTGGATATACAAGCAATGAATAATAGTAAACAGATTTTTTTCATGATGAAGTGTTTTAAGTTTATGTTCCGTTAAAATTAACAATTTTTGAGAAAGTTTGTTAGTACGTGTCTCTTTTTAACATTCTGAAGACGAAAAATAAAAAGTCCCTCAGTATTAATTTTGAGGGACTTTTATGATGAATAAATTGGGAAATCTTAATTCATTCGGCTAACAGAATAAAGACTATATTCCACGGTTTGCGGTACCAATGACCAATAAAATAAAGCCAACTAACAGCATTTCATAGTTATACTTTGACAATATATCTACGTGGGTAAAATGTCCCAAAATGCCCAAAAGTCCAACGATGAGGGCAATAACCCAAAGTGTCATATTGGGTGCACTGGGCATAAATTTGCGATTTGCCATAATTATTTGATTTAGTTTAAGATTGAATAATTGATTATCAGGTCAACAATGACTTATTGTAAATGTAAGTAAATTAAAATTCTTAATGTCTTTATTTTGGAAATACTTTAAAATATATTAAATGCAAAAAGCCCCTCAGAATTGATTTTGAGGGACTTTTTATTTATGAAAGGCGGATTGGCTTTTTTTAACGCACTCGCTTGTCTCTTGCCGAGCGAGTACGGGAGTCAATAACTGACACCGAAGTAACAACTTAGGGATTAATGTGTTATAAACTAAGAAGGAATCATTACATAAAATAACGTCCTTAGTAAATTCAAATCATCAGCAATATTAAAAATGAGTAATCAAATTACGACAATTACCTTCTTTAAATTTTCTTCTTTGAGCCATAAAATTTGGGGGCTTAAAATGATGCAACTTGCCAACAAAGATTTATCTAATATAGATGGTTTAACGTTTTATCGAATGATGGGTAGTGGAAAAGGGAAAGGTTTTAATCCTTTGCCCGATTGGTCTGTTTACTGCCTGTTGCAAGTGTGGAAATCGGAAGAAGCAGCCCATACTTTTTTTGCTTTTTCTGATATGATAAAGCAATATGCCGACCGTACCATTGAGATTTTTACCCTTTACATGAAAAACATTTCATCGGGTGGAACTTGGGTCGGTAAAGAACCTTTTGAAAAAGGAGTTGATTTAGACCCAAATCTACCGATTGCGGTTATCACTCGGGCAACAATTAAGTGGAATTGGTTACTCCGATTTTGGGAATATGTACCTATTTCGCAAGAAGCATTGGAGGGAAATGATGGCTTAATTTATACGAAAGGCGTGGGAGAAATACCCATAATTCAAATGGCAACCGTTAGTTTATGGAAAGACTTTGAATCAGTGAAACAATTTGCCTACAAAAGCAAACAACATCAAGAAGCCATCAAAAAAACCCGTACCAATGACTGGTATAAGGAAGAGTTATTTGCCAGATTTCACCCGTATAAATCAACTGGAAAATGGGAAGGGAAGGAACTTTTGAGCTTTTGAGAGATAATTTTACTATATCGTTGTGGCTTTAATCAAATGCAAAAAGTCCCTCAGAATTAATTTTAAGATACTTTTTGTATTGAATGAGCAATGAATATTACACCAACGATTCTCCATTCAAATCTGCCGTGAGTATTTCACTCATGTAATCGAAAAAAGGTCTAATCGCTAAAAATGTGGCGATTATTTCCTGCTGAAAATCCTTGGATAAAACTTCTTTATCAGTAAATTTCCTTTGGACTATAAATTGCTTTTTCTTAATCAAATCAATGGCAGGATGATTTTTATCGAAACCTTTTGGGGCGGTTTTTACTCCTTCTTCACCTTTCAGCTCCCCAAAATATTCTACGAATGTATCGTTTGAAGTAATAACTTCGATTTCTGTGGTATTTGCTTCAAATTCTTTCCGAATACGAAGCAAATCTTCATTATTGGGACTCCAAAATCCTCCGCCCACAAAGCTGTTATCGGGTTCTATTAAAATATGATAGCCTCCTCTCAGTTTCGGTTTTACACGAGAAAGTCCAGCCCCTAAATTAGTTTTATAAGGAGATTTATCTTTGGAAAAACGAACATCTTTATAAATCCTAAAAATATGGATTTCATTCAAACTGTCATGTTTTTGAAGTTCGGATTGAATATCATTAAAAAATACTTTATTCTCTTTCACAATCGAATCATACGCTGATTTGTGATTGGCAAACCATTCACGATTGTTGTTTTCTTTTAAGTATTTGAGAAAATTTAGGGTATTTTTCATCGGTAATTCAACTTTTTTTCTTCTTGGGTTTAGGTTCTGGCAATTCTTGAGCAGTTAGTTCAACCAATTTTTTCAGCCAATTATTGTCTTCCATTTTATCTTCAATCAAAAAGCACGGTTTTGCTCCTTCGTATGGAGCCGCCTCCACCACCTCACCGATATATTCTTTCCCTGATGATGTAGGTTTGATAAAAAGTTTATTATCACAAACGAGGGCAAACATCTTGTCTCCAAAATACAAACCATACTCTCCAAACATTTTTTTGTAGGTAATTTGCTCCATATCAATTTGTTCAATGATAAAATCTACGAATTGCTGTTGTGATGCCATATTTGGGATAATTTAGTTTGCTGAAACAAATCGTTCATTTTCATCGAATTGTTCCATAAAACAAAAATACTAAATTTATGACAAACAAAAAAAATGCCCTTAATCGTTGGATTGAGCGCATTTTTGTCTTTTGGAATATCTTGAACTTTGGTTTTACAATACTGCTTCCAATTTAATTTACAACAAGTTTTTGTTTTACAGATTTAACAAAACTTACAGTAACTCCTGCAATTCTTGCAATTTTATCAATAGTGAAATCGCTTTCTGTCAAAAGATTAGACACAAATTTCATTTGCTCTTTTTTTCGTCCTACCAAAAAAGCTACATCTCTTTCTTCATCTATATATTTTGCGATGCTATCCATAACTATCTTCTCTAATTTTTGCTCTA
>JANPGQ010000734.1:0-2006 GCA_031423975.1 Cytophagales bacterium
TATTCCTATCGAAACCAAAGACAATTCTATGGTTTTGCAAACTGATAAAGATAATCGTTTGGGTATCATTCATTTTGGCAAAAAACTCTTGCAAAATAATGATAATGCGTTGATTGCTAAGAACTTAAACTTGATAGACAGCAACGGTGGCGAAGGCGTTTATAATAATGCTTATACCCCAAGCGGTACTTGGAATATTGTAGAACCTGCCATCAGAATTACGCATAGTGATGGTAATACCTCTTTGGATTTAAAATACGTTAGCCATGAAACCAAGAAAATTGATGACAATGTCAGCCAAGTAAATGTGCTGTTGAAAGACCCCGTTTACCCCGTGGAAGTTACGCTTTGTTATAAAATTTATGCCAAAGAAAATGTGGTAGAGCAGTGGAGTATCATCAAACATCAGGAAAAGGCAAATGTGCTTTTGAATAAATTTGCTTCTGCCAATTTGTATATGATGTCGGATAATTTTTACCTCAATCACTATCACGGCGAATGGGCGAGAGAAATGAAGCCCGAAGAAACCAAGTTATCCCACGGAATTCATACGCTTGATTCAAAATTGGGAACACGGGCAGACCTTTTGCAAGCACCTACTTTTATGTTGTCATTCGACCGTCCCGCCACTGAAGATGAAGGAAAAGTAATGTTAGCTAATTTGGCTTGGTCGGGCAATTTTAAGATTGATTTTGAGATGGATTCTTTCAATAATCTGCGTTTGATTGCGGGCATTAATAATCATGCTTCCGAATATTCGCTGAAACCCAATACCGAATTTGTTACGCCCGCTTTGATTTATACGGTTTCAAATAATGGTAAAAGTCAAGCGAGTAAAAATATGCACGATTGGGCAAGAAAATATAGAATTTTGGACGGGGAAGGTTCACGATTAACGCTTCTGAACAACTGGGAAGCCACTTATTTTGATTTTGACGAACCTAAATTGGTCAATTTATTCAAAGATGCCAAGAAATTGGGCGTTGATATGTTTTTGTTGGACGATGGTTGGTTTGCCAACAAATATCCTCGCAATAACGACCGAGCAGGTTTAGGCGATTGGGAAGAAAACAAAAAGAAATTACCCAACGGCATTGGTTATTTAGTAAAAGAAGCCACCAAAGCGGGCGTAAAATTTGGCATTTGGGTAGAGCCAGAAATGGTAAATCCTAAGTCGGAATTGTACGAAAAACATTTGGATTGGGTAATCCGTGAGCCGCAACGACCAGAGGTTTATTATCGTCATCAACTACCCTTAGATTTGACCAATCCCGAAGTACAAGAACACGTTTATGGGATTTTGGACGGACTTTTTACTAAAAATCCAGACTTGGCTTTTGTGAAATGGGATTGCAATGCCGTTACCTACAATGCCCATTCTGTCTATTTAGAAAAGCAAGGTTTGCCACAAACGCACCTGTACGTGGAGTACGTGCGATGCCTGTATAAAGTGCTGGATAGATTGCGAGCCAAATACCCAAAAATACCGATGATGTTGTGTTCTGGCGGTGGGGCAAGGGTTGATTATGGAGCGTTGAAATACTTCTCGGAATTTTGGGCGAGTGATGATACCGACCCTTTGGAGCGGGTTTTTATTCAGTACGAATATTCGTATTTCTACCCTTCGATTGCGATGTGTAACCACGTAACGGATTGGAGTAAGGTTGGCATAAAATACCGCACCGATGTGGCAATGATGGGCAAATTGGGCTTTGATATTGTGGTAAATAATTTCAACGAAAAGGAGTTGAAATATACGCAAGGAGCATTGTTACACTACAAAGATGTGAACGATTTGATTTGGCACGGAGACTTGTATCGTTTGCAAAGTCCTTGGGAAAAGCCTTTTGCTTCTATCATGTACTCCAATGCCGCCCAAGACCACGCCGTGATGTTTAACTACCTGACCAGCAACCGTTACGAAGGAGGAAGTCATAGCTATATGCCTATAAAAATGAAAGGCTTATCGCCTACAAAGCGTTATAAAATTAAAGAGATTAACCTAT
>JANPGQ010000735.1:0-8022 GCA_031423975.1 Cytophagales bacterium
GCTTTTTTGGCTTTGGCTTTCGGAATTGGATTTCCATCCTCATCTTCTTCATCTGAAAATTCTGGGTCATCGTCATCATCATCGTCATCGTCGTCATCATCATCCGAAGCCAATTTGAAGTATTGTTTTGCTTTGCCAAACGTTACAATGGTTTGATGGTCATTATTACCGACTGATTGGCTTTTATAACCCATCAAAATATCCGCAATGTACTGAGCATCAAATATCTCACCCGTCAATTCAACCGTTTGTATGGCTAAGGCAACTGCCTCCTCTGCTTTATATTTGGGCGTTGGTTTATTGCAGTTATCACAAAAACCGCAATCTTTATCCACATATTCGCCAAAATAATTTAATAATTGACGGCGGCGACACGTTCCTAAGGTAGCATAATGCACCATTTCGTGCAATAACAAGCGGGCGGTATCACGCTCAACGTGGGTTTTGTCTTTGTTAAATTTATCTAACTTCGTGATGTCTTCTTTGGCATAGAACATGATACACGTTCCTTCCAAACCATCCCGTCCCGCACGACCCGTTTCTTGGTAATATCCTTCCAAAGATTTTGGGGCATCGTAGTGAATCACGAAACGAACATCGGGTTTATCAATCCCCATTCCAAAGGCAATTGTTGCAACCATTACTTCGGTTTCTTCATTCAAGAACGATTCCTGATTTGCCATTCGCACGTCTGGGTCTAAGCCTGCATGGTATGGAAGAGCCTTTACACCATTGACATTCAATAAGTTAGCAATTTCTTCAACCTTCTTGCGGCTTAGACAATAGATAATTCCTGCCTTGCCATGATTGGTTTTGATATACTTGATAATTGCCTTATCGGTATCATCTCGTTTTGCTCGAACTTCGTAATAAAGATTTTTACGATTGAAAGAAGTCTTGAACAAATGGGCATCTTCCATGTTCAGATTCTTTTGAATATCCTGCTGAACTTTGGGAGTTGCCGTTGCCGTAAGGGCAATAATGGGGAGGTCTTTATTGAGACTTTCAACAATGCTTCTGATCCGACGATATTCTGGACGAAAATCATGTCCCCACTCCGAAATACAGTGGGCTTCGTCAATGGCTACAAATGACAATTTTGCCTGTTTCAAAAATTCCAGATTGGATTCCTTCGTCAATGATTCGGGGGCAATATATAGCAATTTCACCTCTCCTTTGATGACGGCTTGCTTGACTTTCGTCATTTCAGCACGATTCAATGAAGAATTTAAGAATTGGGCATTAATACCAAAAGCATTCATTTGGTCCACCTGATTTTTCATCAAAGCAATCAAGGGCGAAATCACGATGGCTGTACCTTCCATAGCAATGGCTGGCATTTGATAGCAAAGCGATTTCCCCGCACCCGTAGGCATGATGACAAAGGTATTTTTGCCAGAAAGGATATTCTTAATAATGTCTTCTTGTTCACCACGGAACTGTGAAAACCCAAAAGTTTCTTTGAGTTTTTCTTTTAACAAATCGGCGGTTTCTTGGGTAACACTCATATTGTTCAAAATATAATTGAGGTTTTTGAATTTTTTGGTGGTTGTTTTTAGGATAACGGTTCACGAAACAATAAGTGAACATTTGCATTTGGTTAATTCTATTGAATAGTTTTACTTTCTAAATATAATGTATCTGGACAAAAATCCTGTTCATTTTTCCAAAGCACAGTTCCTAAAAATGGCTTTACTGAATAGAATAAGTTAATATTTTTCAATTCTTTAAATACTCCATACTCTAAGTATGGCTTTACATCAAATGATTTTACTTCATTATTATCAAAAGTAAGTCTTAAAGTAAAATCTTGATTTGGCTGAACACTTTTAACTCTTGGGTTCATAACTGGTCTATTCTATTTTAAAGGCTCTATCGGAAATATTTTTTCTCCTACTACTGCTAAACTCCAATTGGCAATTAAATCTTCTTGATGAATTTCAATCCAAGCCTCAACTAACTTTCGCTTTTTCTTAGATAAAACACCTTCTATCATTTCTCCTTCTGGGATTGAAAATACAGCTTCCTCCTCTCCATAACGAACATGAATGTGCGGTAAATTATGTTGTTTATTGTCCAAGTAATACATGGAAATCAATAAACCATAAAACATTGATATTACAGGCATTCTATTAGTTAGGTTGGTTATCCAACATTATCGTAATTTTATTTAAAAAGACTCATAATTCATATCTCATATCTCATCACTGACGGCAAACTTGATTAATTCTTATCTTTGCAAAAAATCATCCAAAATTTGTCCATTCAAAACGAATCCTAAATTGAAATTAATAAAAAATATTCAATCAACTGCAAAAAAAGTTTTAGAGGAAGAAGCAAATGCTATCCTAAAAATTATTCCCTTGATTGATTTTGAATTTGAAAGCTGTGTAAATCACCTACTTAACTCGCAAGGTCGGCTGGTGATTACGGGTGTTGGGAAGTCAGCAATTATTGCTCAAAAAATTGTGGCTACATTGAATTCTACGGGAACGCCCTCTTTATTTATGCACGCCGCCGATGCCATTCACGGTGACTTGGGAATGATTCAGCAGGGCGATACAGTAATGTGCATTTCGAGGTCGGGAGATACACCCGAAATCAAGGTTTTAGTGCCACTTATCAAAAGAACTCATGTAAAGTTAATTGCGATGGTGTCTAATCCAAGTTCTTATCTTGGAAAAAATGCAGATTTTTTACTCCATGCCCTCGCTGAAAAGGAAGCCGACCCACTGAATCTTGCCCCTACCACCAGCACTACGGTTGCTTTAGCTTTGGGCGATGCCTTGGCAGTTTGTCTATTGGAATTTCGTGGTTTTAGTAGTAAAGATTTTGCCAAATATCACCCTGGCGGGGCTTTGGGCAAGAAATTGTACTTAAAAGTTTCAGATATTTATCCTAATCATGAGTTACCAATTGTACAGACCTATACCAGCGTGAAGGAAACAATTTTGGAAATTAGTTCTAAAAGATTGGGAGCAACTGCCGTTCTTGACGACAAACAAGAATTAGCAGGAATTATTACGGATGGAGATATTCGGAGAATGTTGAATACCCATGATTCTTTCGCTGGATTGACAGCACAAGACATCATGACTATTTCCCCAAAAGCCATTGAACCAGATGCGTATGCTGTTAAAGCATTACAGATTATGCAGGAGAAAAATATTACGCAATTGGTTGTAGTTCAAGACCATAAACCTTTGGGATTTGTCCATTTACATGATTTATTGCGGGAAGGATTGGTTTAATTTTCGGTTCACGGTGAACGGTAAGAGGTGAATAGAACTCTAAATATTGTAAGTTAATGATTTCCTCAAATCCGTTTACCGTGAACCGTTTACCGATTAAAGAGACCCTCGTATCATTAGATTACACACAATTGGTACTTTGCCTTTTTGTTTGTTGCGAACCATTCTGGCGGCTAATTTACCCGTTTCCACAAAATCAATAGACAAGGTTGTGATACCATGTTCGGCTAAACTTGCTTTAATTGGCGTATCATCATAAGACATTAAACCAATATTTTCACCTAATTTTAAGCCCTCTCGATTGGCATAATTTACGAATTGTACGAGGTCGTTTTCCAAAAATAAAATATACGCATGATTTTCCTCCAAATGTTCAAAATCTAATTGATAAATTACGTCGTGAACAATCTGATTTTCTTCACAAAATTTTGTAAATCCTTCTAAAATACCTTTGGGCGTATATTGTTGAACTTGGTTTTTACTCAGTAAAAAAAGGGTGAGACTTTCGTATTTCTGAATTAAGGGCAAAGCCTTGGTGAGTCCTTGATAGAAATTTTGCTCGAAATCTTGATAAAGGACGGCATAATTATCCTCCAATTGTTCTACGTCTATATCCAGTACCAATAATTTTTCTTTGGGAATTTGTCTAAGAATTGGGGAAATATCTTCATTGAAATGGGGCATCACAATATAGAAATGATAATTGCCAAGGTTATTGACAATCAAACTCTCGAAGACATTTAATTTTTGATAATGAAAGTATAAATCAATGGAGACATTCTCGCCGAGGGCTTCTCTTAACGATAAAAAAAGTGCCTCTTTGTATGAATTCATAGCATCAAAAAGCACAAAAACGTGCATGGTTGCTTGCACATCCGTAGAGATAATATAGTATCCTTTACCGTGTTGAGAAGCCACAATTCCACGTTCACGCAATTCCTCATAAGCACGAATGACAGTCATGCGGGCAACACCGAGCGAACTGGTAATGTCATTAATGGTGGGCAGTTGATCTCCTCTTTTTAGTATTTTTTGCTGAATCTTCCCAATAATCTCCTCCACAATCTGTTGATACTTAGGGGTTTGAGCATTGGGTGATATTTGCAAGTGGCTTTTTTTCATAAAAATGGTATTCAATTCTTTTAGCTTATAATTTAGTTGTACGTAGAAGAGTTTATATCTTTATTTATTTATCTTCAATAGGTAAGTTACAGATTTTTTGTACTCATAATTCTTATTATATCAAAAATTTGCTCAATAACTCAAAAAAAATGGCTTGGTATGGTCGTACTGATAAATTTCTTTTTTACCCTTAAAATTCCCAAAAATTAGCCTTCAAATATACTTTCTCGCTTCGCCATTTTTGCTGCAAAAGCCTCTTGCAAATCCGCTGAAAGTAGCATAGCAGCGTTCCAAGTTGCCATATAATTGAGTCCATCGGCAACGGAATGGTCACGGGTGTGGAGGAGAATATGTTTCGTTCCTCTGATGGAGATTGGCGATTTTTGAGCAATGGTTTGAGCGATTTTCATCACTTCTTCCATCATGGTGTTTTTATCAGTAAAAGAACGGTTTACAATACCAATTTTCTCAGCTTCTTTTCCTTCCACATTACGTCCTGTGTATGCCATTTCACGCACCAATCCGTCCCCAATCAGTTTAGGTAATCTTTGCAGAGTTCCTAAGTCGGCAACCATGCCCATATCAATCTCTTTTATGGTAAAAAAAGCATCATCAGTGCAGTAACGCATATCACAGCCGCAAATCAGGTCTATTCCCCCGCCAATACAACCGCCATGCACAGCTGCCAAAACGGGTTTTGAACAGTTTTCGATGGCATTAATGGGAGTTTGTAATTTCAAAACATCTTTTCGTAATTTTTCCCGCTTTCGACCATCGCATTTGATATGATTTTGTGAAACCGACATCAACAAACTGAGGTCTATCCCTGCACAAAAATGTTTGCTTTCTCCTCCTTCCAACACGATTACTCTGACCTCCGAATTTTCATCCAAATAATTAAATATCTCCGTAATTTCCTCCCAAGCCGTCATATTGAGGGCATTCATTTTGTCGGGACGATTGATTGTTAGATGAGCAATGTGGTTTTGGATATTTAATTTGAGAGTTTCCATATTTTATTTGTGAATGAATGAATTACGACTGAGTGAATTGTGATTGGGTAATTGATTGAAACTGTATTTTTTGGCAATAAAGGTAATTAAAAATGAGTATAGAAGTAGCGATTTTGTATTTTTCAGGTTAGGAAAATATATCTCGCTAATCTACTATCGTTAATAAATAGTGGCGAAAGTAATGGGCAGACATAATTTTTTCCTTAAAAATACTATCAAACTCATATACGAAATCTGAAAATCTTTTTGTTTTTTTGTTAGATTATTCAAATATGAATTTTAATAAAACCAAGAAAATAGTTAAATTATTCACATTTTAAAACCCTAATTCATTATGGTTCAGTCAATTAACAAAGCAAGATTGTTTAATGGTAGCGTATTTGCACTCATTACAACTGCTTTCTCATTTAGTATTCGTGCGGGTATTTTGGCACAATTAGGCACTCAGTTTCAATTGACTGGTGAACAATTGGGTTGGATGAGTTCCATGTGGTTTTTCGGATTCCCTATTGCCATGATTATTGGCGGATTGGTTTATTACACCGTTGGACCGAAAAAGATTATGCTTTTCGCTTTTGCTGCCCATGCCATTGGTATCATCATGACTATTTTTGCAACGGGGTACAGCACTTTACTAATTTCTTCGCTTTTGATTGGTTTAGGAAATGGTTGTACAGAAGCGGCTTGTAATCCCATGATTGCTGATACTTATTCGGGTATTGATATGAATAAAATGTTGAACAGATTTCATATGTGGTTTCCAGGGGGAATCGTAATAGGAAGTCTTATTTCAAAGTTTATGACTGATGCGGGAATGCCTTGGGAAGCACAAATTGGGGTTATTTTGATTCCTGCCATTACTTATTTTATCTTATTTTGGGGTCAGGAATTTCCTAAACCCAAAGTGGAAGGTGCTACTTCTATCGCCAATAATTTAAAAGCGATGATTACGCCTTTGTTTATTTTTATGTTTTGCTGTATGGCACTCACGGCTATTTCGGAGTTTGGACCACAGCAATGGACAGGTTTGATTATGAGCAAAAGTGGTGCAAGCCCTATGTTAATTTTAGCTTTGGTAACAGGAACGATGGCGATATGTAGATATTTTGCAGGTTCAATTTACGGAGTATTAGGTCAAACGGGTGTGCTTTTAGTTTCTTCGGTTTTAGCTACGGCGGGTATCTTACTTTTTGCTACACAAACGGGTGCTATGGCTTATGTAGCGGCTTTGTGTTTTGCCTTTGGAGTAGCTTTGTTTTGGCCTACTATGCTTGGTTTTGTGGCAGAAAAATTACCACAAACGGGTGCATTTGGTTTGTCAATTGTGGGTGGTGTAGGAATGTTATCAACCGCCATTTTCCAACCAATCATCGGTGGATGGCTTGACAGCGAAAAAGTTACGGCTACTGCAAATGGACTAACAGGCGACTTGGCGGAACTAACCGCAGGACAAGCAACCTTGGATAATATTGCTATTTTCCCAGCTATTCTTATCGTAGCTTTCGCAGGATTATTTTTCTATATGCGTAAACAAAAAGCTGTGGCAGTAGCTTAAAAATTGAGTACAACTAAATAAACCAAACCCCACAAATACTCGTTATTCTGTGGGGTTTTTGTTTGGTGCGATTTTGTCTATGCGACTCAGTCTGAATTTGGATTCATTGGATTAATGGATTTATTGGATTATAATTCGGGAATAATCCAATAAATCCATTAATCTGGTAAATCTAAATTCAGACAATTTTATTCCCAAAACAATGCTCATAAAAATCACCAAACGCCTACTCATCGCTTACGGAATCATCTTCATGATAGGGCAGATATTATCCTCTTGTATGAGTTTTAAAACTTCTAAGAAAGACATTGACAAAGCCTTTTTGGGGTATAAAATGAAACCTGTTCAACATCAAATAAAAGTTAATGACGTAACGATGAATTATGCTGAAATAGGCTCAGATTCACTTCCAGTAGCTTTTTTCGTACACGGTTCACCTGGGTCATGGAGTGGTTTTATGGATTTTATGAAAGATACTGTTCTCTTGAAAAAAGTAAAAATGGTAGCGGTGGATAGAATTGGTTTTGGCGAATCTGACTACGGTTATGCCGAAGAATCTCTGGTGCGGCAAGCGGAATATTTAAAACCTATTGTGTTGAAATATAAGCAGATGGGTAAGAAAATTATTCTCATCGGGCATTCTTTGGGTGGACCCATGATTGCCCGCATGGCAATGGATTATCCAGAATTGATTGATAATCTTATCATCGTGGCGGGTTCAATTGCCCCCGACCTTGAACCCAACGAAAAGTGGTTTAGAATTCCAATGGATTTTATGCCTATCCGTGTGTTGATACCCGCTTCTTTTCGGGCTTCCAATCATGAAATACTTTATTTGAAACCCGAATTAGAAAAGATGTTACCTTTGTGGAAGAATATTCGTCAGCCCGTCATTGTAATACAGGGTGGAAAGGATATGTTGGTGAATCCAAAGAATGCGGATTTTGCCGAGAAAATGTTGATCAATGCCAAATCTTTGAAAATAGTCAGGATTGATACCATGAATCATTTTGTGCCGTGGTCGCACCCGCAACTGATTAAAAAAGCAATTTTGGAGAATTTATGAAGTATTTGAATCCAA
>JANPGQ010000736.1:0-4886 GCA_031423975.1 Cytophagales bacterium
AGAAACCGTTAATTTTACCATTTATGTTAGATAGGTAGCATTGTTTTTTATGAAAAAGGGTCAAATTCGAGATGAATTTGACCCTTTTAAATTTACAATACGAAGTGATTTTTACGAAAAAATACTTGAATATTTTTCTTTGATTAAATAGATTGCCAACGCATTTACAACTACCAAGGCAACACCAATACCAGGAGCTTTGGCAATGTGTAGTTCAAATATAAGAATATTGACAACAATTGGAGCTATTAAAATCAAG
Source organism: Cytophagales bacterium (assembly GCA_031423975.1). Classification (GTDB taxonomy): domain Bacteria; phylum Bacteroidota; class Bacteroidia; order Cytophagales; family Spirosomataceae; genus Arcicella. The sequence goes on from JANPGQ010000736.1 coordinate 260, forward strand.
CCCAAAGCACGGGTTTTTGGAATTATAACTAATATTCCGAATAGTAATTCACATATTTTAATAACCGTCATGTAGCCTGTACTTGCGAATAGCTTCATAAAAGTTTCGGCATCGCCCGTCATTGGTTCTGGTGGGGCAAATTTGAATAAATAAATTACTCCGCCAAAGATGAATAAAGCACCTAATAAATAAGCTGGGATTTGTTTTACTATGTTCATTTTGTTTTTGTTTAAAATTGTGATTAAATATACCGATTAAGACCATACGCAAAAATGATAAATTTATGTTTTCTTTTGCCTTCACAGATGGTTTATTTTTGTGAGATACAATGATTGAAAACAAAAATATTTATCTGAACTCTAATCCTTTTACAATTGCCACACATTTTCTCACAATTTCCTCTGTTTCCTTAAAATTTCCCGATTCTAAAACTGCTTTCGGAAATAATTGAGAACCCATTCCTACGGCTGTAACACCCGCCGAAAACCAACCTTTCAGATTTTCTTCGTTGGGTTCAACACCACCTGTAACCATTACTTTTGCATGAGGCATTGGAGCTTTAAGGGCTTTAATAAATGCCGTTCCAAGCACATTGGCAGGGAAAATCTTGGCAATATCTGAACCTAATTGTTGGGCTTGAAATAACTCGGTAATCGTCATTACCCCAGGCATCCAAGCCATGCTGTGTAGTTTACAAACTTCTCCAACGGCAGGATTTAAACATGGTTGAACAATAAAATCGGTATCTAAACTGACAAAATATTCAGCCTCCTCAGCAGTGAAAACAGTTCCAATTCCGATAGCCATATCTGGCATTTCTTGGCGAATATATTTTACTAATTCAGCAAAAATAAGGGCGGCACCCTCGCCACGATTGGTATATTCAAAAACCTTGATTCCACCATCGTAACAGGCTTTTACTACTGCTTTGCTCACTTCCAAGTCGGGGTGATTAAACAATGGCATAATGGGTACTTCGCTCAATTTAGCGTATAATTCTTCTTTTGAAAATTTCATTTGTCATTTGGCTTTTGGCTGTCGGCTTTCAGCTGTTTGCTGTCGGCTTTCAATCATATAATAATTAGTTTTATGGTTAAGAAAGGAGGGAAGTCTTGAAAACTCCTCAAAAATCGTCAAAATTGCCAAAAGCTGCCCGCTAAAAGCCGATAGCTTTCTTATAAAAACGATTTAATCCTATTAGCCGTAGCCTTTAATTCTTCTTGTGAAGGTTTGAGTTTTTCTCTCGTAAAATTAATATCATTCATCGAATTTAAAGGAATCAGATGCACGAGGGCATGAGGGACTTCCAAGCCAATTACCGATACACCCACTTTTTTACACGGACACGCCTGTGCAATGGCAGGAGCAATTTTCTTAGCAAAAAGCACCAATCCAGAAAGCAAATCATCTTCTAAATCAAAGATATAATCTACTTCCTTTTTCGGAATTACGAGCGTGTGTCCATCTGCCAAAGGCGTAATATCTAAGAACGCTAAAAAACGCTCATCTTCGGCAATTTTATGGCAAGGAATCTCACCATTAACGATTTTTGTGAATATTGTCATTTTTTTCGGTAAACGGTAAAAGGTGAACGGTACACAGTAAACGGTACACAGAAAATAATATGATGTCATACATGTTCACCGTGTACCGTTCACCTTTTCCGTTATTTTATTTAAACCATTCTGAATACATTACATAATTATTAGCCGTCCGCATAAAAACTTCTGAGGCTTCGGGCGATACCTTTTTTAACAATTTAGCGGGATTTCCTGCATATATTGAGCCTGCGGGTACACGAGTATTCTGTGTAACAATTGCCCCTGCTGCTATAATTGAGCCTGTTTCTATCACCGCTCCGTCCATCACAATTGCCCCCATCCCTATCAAAACTTTATCCTCAATCACGCAACCATGCACGATGGCATTATGAGCAATTGAAACATAATTCCCGATGATAGTTTTCGTTTTTTGGTAAGTACAATGAATGATAGCACCATCTTGAATATTAGAATTATTGCCAATAATGACAGAGTTTACGTCCCCACGCACCACGGCATTAAACCAAACTGTACAATTTTCACCCATCGTAACATCTCCGACAATGGTTGAATTTTCAGCAAGCCAACAATTGTCTCCAAAAGCGGGCGAAATTCCTTTTACGGGTTTTATTAACGGCATATTTTTGAGTGTGGAGTTTTGAGCGGACGACGCTTCGTTTTCGATTGCGGAGTTTAGCCACACAAAGATACAATCAAGATTTTGAAGACCATAAAAAAGGCTAACGAATCATCAATCGTTAGCCTAAAATTTTCGGTTATGCCTATTGTGAAAATCTACTAATAATATCTCCTCTTCCTATCCTACCTTATCCTCCCTATGTGGTTACCAAATGAGAAGGTAAAGGAATATTCACACTCAATTCATCCGCTATGGGCGTTAATCTATTACTTGGAATAGGAATAATACCTGACCAAATTGGCAAGTTTTTATCTTCTTCATCATCCATCGGCATTCCAGTTCTGGTTTTTGCCGAACCTTCCGAAATATCAAATACCAAAAGCATCGTTTTATCCACTTCTTTGGCTTGCATGGGGCGTAAATATTCCCAGCTATTCGGTACAATTTTATCGGTCAATTCCTTGAAAAACAAGGCTTTTGCGTCAAAATTATCAATTCTTTCAGCCTTAGAAAAAAGCACCACCGAACGATAATTTACCGAATGATGAAAGGCAGATTTTGCCACCACCAAAGCATCCGTAAGCATTACTGAAATACAAACAGGAATTCCTTTTTCAATTTCACGAAGGAAATGACTTCCTACTGAACCATGAATATACAATTTGTTTTCTTTCCGAACAAAAGCCGTAGGAATAGCAAAAGGCTGACTGTCAACCGAGTAACTGATTGTGCAAAATAGAGCTTCGTCTAAAATTGGATATACAACAGCTTCGTCATAACTCATACGCTGGTTGGCGTAGCGGCTGGGGGTGGTTTTGGGTGTTTTTTCTAACATAATTTTCTTCGTCTAAATTGTCCATATAAAAAGAATATTCAAATTGGACAATGCCAGTTTCATATTCTTCTACAAATTTATACCTTTACTGGATTACAAAACCCATCCACTTTTACTCAATCAAGTAGTCCAGATGCAAATTCCTTTCAAAACATTACTCGACCTCAATACAGAGTCTTCTTTGCCTTTGTATGTTCAAATTGCCAACGGTATTTCTCAGAATATTCAAACTGGGATTTTAAAAACAGGCACAAAATTATTAGGGACTCGACAAATGGCGGAACTTTTGGAAGTTCACCGCAAAACAGTAGTGGCGGCTTATGACGAATTATATTCAGAAGGTTGGATTGAGGTTTTTCCGAAAAAAGGGACATTTATCGCCCAAAATTTACCAACGGTAAAACCCGTTTCTTTTTCGGAAAATAATCAAAACGCTAAACTTGATATTCCGAATTTACTCATTCCACAAAACTCAATTATCAAGATTCCGCCCGTAATTACGCATCGTTTGGCATTCAATGACGGCTTGCCCGATGTACGCCTCGCTCCCCGTGAAGAATTGGCTCGTTTGTACGCTCATTACATCAAATTTGGCGATTCTTCGGTTTTGCAATATACCCATCCTTATGGTCATATACGCTTTCGGGAGGTGTTTTCGGCATTTTTGAATGAAACTCGTGGCATGAATATCCAGCCCGAAAATATTCTTACAACTCGTGGTAGTCAGATGGCATTTTTTATCATTGGCTCGGCTCTTTTTCAGAAAAATGATGAAATTTTAGTGGGCGATTTGAATTATCGTGCCGCCAATATGACCTTTGAAAGTTTGGGCTTGAAACTCAATACCATTCCCATTGATGAAGACGGAATTGTGGTAGATGTCATTGAAGAAATTTGTGAGAAAAAGATGATGGGCGGCACTCCGCTAAAAGCAATTTATATTACCTCGCATCATTATCATCCCACAACGGTAACGCTAAAACCAGAACGTAGAATTAAACTCTTGGCTTTGGCAGAAAAATACGGTTTCTACATCATTGAGGACGATTATGACTATGATTTTCATTACGCCAATCGCCCAGTTTTACCCTTAGCCAGTGCCGACAGACACGGTTTAGTCATTTATTTAGGCTCATTTACCAAGCGAATTGCTCCAACTTTCAGAGTTGGATACATCGTGGCAAATCCAGAAATCATTAACGAATTAGCTAAATACCGAAGAATTATCGACCGACAAGGCGATACGATTTTAGAGTTAGCATTAGCCGATATGTTGGAAGACGGAACGCTGAAAAGATACACCACCAAAGCCCTAAAAACTTACCGTGAACGAAGAGATTTTACCTGTAATTTACTCAAAAATGAATTAGGAAATATTATTGATTTTAAAATTCCAGATGGCGGAATGGCGATTTGGGCGAAGTTTGATAAAGCTATTTCTTTGATAGATTTGTCAGAAAAAGTAAGCAAAAAAGGGCTTTATTTATCAAATGGCTTGGCATATTCAAATCTAAATACTTGCAGAATGGGCTTTGCCAGTATGAATTTGAAGGAAATGGAAGAGGCGGTGGACGTATTAAAAGAGAATATTGGGTGAAAATTCGTATAATT
>JANPGQ010000737.1:0-2257 GCA_031423975.1 Cytophagales bacterium
TATTTGCCTGAAAACGGACATTTGATTACTTCGGAACGGTATGAGTTGGTTAGGGAGATTTTGTTGGGGTTGTAGTTGCAAATTTAGAAGGCTTTTTTCATTCCCAAATTTTCCCTACCTTTAAAAATCATTCATCCAAAAACCATTATACAAAATGACACGTAAATTATTAACCATTATATTCGCTTGTTGCATCATTCCCAATAGTTTTTCACAAGTTTTAGTAGCTGGTTCGCCTGAAAGTGTGGGAATGTCCGCCGAGCGTATTAAACGCATTAATGGGCATTTGCAAGACCAACTAACCAAAAAATGGATTCCTGGCACGGTAGCGATGGTGGCTCGTAAAGGGAAAATTGTTTACTCAACTGCAGTGGGTACAAGTGGAATTGGTACGCAGGATATGAAGAAAGATGATATTTTCAGATTGGCTTCCATGACAAAACCCATCGTAACGACGGCTTTGATGATTTTGATTGAAGAAGGCAAATGTCTTTTGGAAGACCCCGTTTCAAAATACATTCCAGAATTTAAAAATCCTGTGGTTTTGAAGGAATTAAACGCCAAAGATTCTACTTTCACTACTGAACCCTCTCCTACTGAAATTACGCTTCGTCATTTGCTCACCCATACTTCGGGGATTGGCTACGGATTTACAAATCCCAAAGTTTCAGGAGTAATTTATGGAAAAGCAAAATTAGTTGACGGTTCAACCATTGAGCCTTTTACAATTGGCGAAAAAATGAAAGTCTTAGCAAAACAGCCTCTCCTGCACGCCCCAGGCACAAAATGGACGTATGGATTGGGCATAGATGTGATTGGCTACGTAGTGGAAGTAGTTTCGGGAAAAAATCTTTCAGAATTTTGTGAGGAACGAATTTTGCAACCTTTGGGTATGAAAGATACGCATTTCTTTTTCCCAGAATCTGCCGAAAATAGAACTGCCCGATTATATACAGAACTACCCAACGGAACGGTGCTAAATGTGTCTGAATTTCCCCAAACAAAAACCTTAAATTATGCCACTCGTGGGGCAAAAACCTATTTTTCGGGCGGCGGAGGCATGAGCGGAACGGCGGAAGATTACATGAAATTCATGCAAATGATTTTGAACGGTGGAGTTTATAATGGCTATAGGATTTTAAGTAGAAAATATATTGAATCTATGTCAAACAATCAAATTGGAGATTTATCAATTAATACGGAGGGAACAAAATTTGGGTTAGGATTTGCGATACAAACGCCACAAAGTTCATATCATAAATTAGGTTCACCAGGTCGTATGTCATGGGGAGGCTTTTTCAATACAACTTTTTGGATTGATCCAAAAGAACAAATAATTGCCGTTTTGATGACTCAAATTTACCCAACTACGCATCAAAAAGATTTGGTGGATAAATTTGAAAATTTAATTTACGCTTCAATAATAGATTAAAGGTTTAGACCACAGATTGACATGCAATGGAATTGGGACAAAACAGATAAACACGGTTTTTTTTCAAATAACAATCAGCGAAAATCCGTAAAATCAGTCAAATCTGTGGTCTAATAATTCATTCGTAAATCAAAACTACCCATTCAACCCTTTCAACTGTTGAACCGCCATTAATTGCTTCATGGTTTTTTCCATTCCTTCAGTTGAACCGTCCAAGAAAATTACGTTGCCTTGACCTTGTTCTGCAAAATGTTTTACGGCTTCTGTCCACATGGAGAATAATATTAAGGACGAATCCAATTTGGCATCCGCCATCACCTTCGCCGACTCTGCCATACCTCTTGCTACTTCTTCACGGAAAAGAGCAACGCCTTGTCCACGCAACTGAGAAGCCACTTTTTCTGCCTCCGCCGATATTCTGATGGCATTTCCTTCTGCTTCTGCCGCTTTAGTTTTTGTGATTAAAAGTGCTTGCCCTTCGTTTTCAGCGGCAGCTTTCAAATTATTAGAGGCCACTACCTGAGCCATTGAACGCATAATTGATTCATCAAAAGCAATGTCGTTCAACTGTAAATCAATCAGATGATAACCCCATTGTTCGAGGGTTTCATCCAATTCCAGCTTTACATTTTGCACAATTTCACCACGCAATAAAAGTACCTCCGCCTGTTTTTTTGTTGCCACAAAAGCACGAATTGTACCCTCCACCGTGCGGATAAGAGCTTGCATAAAAGAACGTTCATCCATGTACTTAAAGGCAACGTTTTTGATATTCACTTCATCCTGATTCAACACGGCGTACACCAACATTGCTTTGAAATTTAC
>JANPGQ010000738.1:0-1945 GCA_031423975.1 Cytophagales bacterium
GGAACATATAGAAAGATGTCATTACCGAACCCAAAAGGGCAAATCCCCACATTAATTTGTTATGCTCGTAAACGTGAGCTAAGATTTCATCTTTCGAGAAAAAACCTGCAAATGGAGGAATACCCGAAATGGCAATCGTGGCAATTAAGAACGTAATAAATGTAATTGGTAATACTTTACGCAATCCACCCATTTTACGAATATCCTGTTCGTCCGACATCGCATGAATCACCGAACCTGCTCCTAAGAACAAAAGAGCCTTGAAAAATGCGTGCGTCATTACATGGAAAAATGAAGAAGAATAAGCCATTACGCCCAATCCCATGAACATATAGCCCAATTGAGAAACGGTTGAATAAGCCAATACTTTCTTAATATCATTTTGGAAAAGACCAATGGAAGCCGCTAAAAGTGCCGTTGCTAATCCTACCCAAGCCACAATTTCGAGGGTTTCTGGTGCTAATGAATACATGAAATTTGAACGGATAATCATGTAAATACCAGCCGTAACCATCGTAGCTGCGTGTATGAGGGCTGATACGGGCGTTGGACCTGCCATTGCATCGGGCAACCATGTGTATAATGGAATTTGAGCCGATTTTCCCATGGCTCCAACGAACAACAAAAGCGTGATGTAAAATAACGTTTTATCTCCTGAAAGATAACCGCCATCTACCACCGACTCTTGAATGCTTGCGTATTCAACTGAACCAAAATGGTTGATTATCATAAAAATACCTAATAAAAAGCCTAAATCACCGATGCGGTTCATAATAAAGGCTTTGCGGGCGGCATCTCCGTAATTGGAATTTTTATTCCAAAATCCAATCAGTAAATATGAACAAAGTCCAACACCTTCCCAACCGATAAACATTACGACATAATTTGACCCCATCACCAATAAAAGCATGAAGAACAAAAAGAGGTTAAGGAAAGCAAAGAATTTTCCAAAACCTTCGTCGTGGCTCATGTAGCCGATTGAATAAATGTGAATCAATGAACCTACGCCTGTGATAATCAACAACATCAACAATGATAATTGGTCAATTAGGAAGGAAAATGATATATTCAGTTTACCAACGGTTATCCAATCGAAAACGGAAACAACTTGTGGTTTGCCGTCGAATCCGAAAAAAAGCGACAATACGCAAGCAAAAGAAGCTAAGGCAACCCCCGAACTGATAATGCCAGCCAATGATTTTGGAACATGGCGAAAACCGATTCCATTAATCAAGAAACCAAGGAGAGGAAGAAGAGGAATTAGTGTAATTAAGGACATATTTTTTCAGTTATCAGTTATCAGTAAACAGTCGGGTGGCGAATCACTATCAGTATTTAGCTTACCATTAACTCCTTCTGAAAACGACTTTGTTTTTCATAAACTACTAATGCTAAGACGTTTACGATTTTACGTTCACCGTTCACCATTTACCGTGAACCGTATTTTACCATTTCAATTTATTCAATAAACCAACGTCAATGGTTTTGATATTTCTGTAAATCATCACGATAATTGCGAGTCCAACGGCTACTTCTGCGGCGGCAACTGCCATGATGAAAAAGACGAAAATTTGACCTGATGGATCAGATTTATACGATGAAAATGCGGCTAAAAGTAAATTGACGGCATTGAGCATCAACTCGACCGACATAAATATAATAATCGCATTTCGACGAGTCAATACACCAACGATTCCGATACAAAATAGGGCGGTACTAAACCATATATAATTCTGCAAAGGAACGAATCGGATAATGTCAGGTATTTGTTGCATGATGTTTGTTTTTTCGTAATAAGTGCAAAAATACGGCTTTGCCTTTAAAATTGAAATTTATGGATTACTTATTATTGAATCCTCGCAATTTAATCTCAGTTAGTTTACGTTTTGTATCCATCGGAAAATCACCTTTCATCATCCAATCGTAGTAAGAAGGCTCTTCTTTT
>JANPGQ010000739.1:0-14627 GCA_031423975.1 Cytophagales bacterium
TAGTGTTGATAGTCAGCGTTTTAATAAAGCAATTGTATTAAGTTCACTATCGGACGAAACGCCAGAAGGTAAATCAATTATTGAACTAAGTAGCAGCAATGGTACAGAGATTCCCTTATTAGCGAGTGATACTGAATTTATTAAATTTACGGCAGAGACTCGTTCTTCGGGAGTTAATTTAGCTAACGGGTTACGTATTAGGAAAGGGGCTTTTGATGCAATGCGTAATTTGTCAGAAAAGGCAGGCAATAAATTTCCAACCGAGACTGCTGAAAGAGTGAAAATTATTGCCAGTAATGGTGGTACGCCTTTGGTAGTTACTGAAAATGAAGAAGTTTTGGGCGTAATAGAATTGCAGGATATTATCAAATCGGGCATTCAAGAACGTTTTGAGCGTTTGAGAAAAATGGGCGTAAAAACGGTGATGGTAACGGGTGATAATCCTTTGACTGCCAAATATATAGCCGAAAAAGCCGGTGTTGATGATTTCATTGCGGAGGCGAAACCCGAAGATAAAATGAATTACATCCGTGCTGAACAAGCCAGCGGAAAATTGGTAGCGATGATGGGAGACGGTACAAACGATGCCCCCGCCCTTGCCCAAGCTGACGTAGGCGTAGCGATGAACTCAGGAACAGCCGCCGCAAAAGAAGCGGGGAACATGGTGGATTTGGATAATGACCCCACTAAACTGATTGAAATTGTAGAGATTGGAAAACAGTTATTGATGACTCGTGGAACGCTCACAACTTTCTCAATTGCCAATGACGTTGCCAAGTATTTTGCCATCGTGCCAGCTTTATTTATTGCCAGTATCCCAGCCTTGAAAGGATTGAATATTATGAATCTTCATTCTCCCGAAAGTGCAATTTTGTCAGCCGTGATTTTTAATGCCATTATCATTCCAGCCTTGATTCCTTTGGCTCTGAAAGGAGTGGAATACAAACCGATTGGAGCAAGTGCTTTACTTCGCAGAAACTTGCTGATATACGGATTAGGCGGTATTATTATTCCATTTATTGGCATAAAAATCATTGACCTTTTAGTATCAAATTTTGTATAAATATTTGAAAATGTGAGATTTGACAACTTTTTAACGGTGCGACGTTTAGCAAGTTGTCAAATCTAAATCAAAATAATAATCATGAAAACTCAATTATTCCCAGCATTGAAACTCACATTTTTGTGTTTAGTGCTTTTTGCGGTAATTTATCCTTTGGTAGTGTTGGGCTTTGCTCAGTTTGCACCCAATAAAGGTAAAGTACAATTTATAGAAAAAAATGGTAAGGTGGTTGGAGCGGAAAATATTGGTCAGAAATTTACCGAAGACCGTTACTTTTATAGTCGCCCATCGGCAGTAAATTACAATGCCGCAGGGTCAGGAGGGTCAAATAAAGGACCTTCAAATCCTGATTATTTAAAGGATGTTCAGGCTCGGATTGATACTTTTATGGTTCATAATCCAAGTGTTCAAAAATCTGATATTCCTGCCGAATTAGTAACGGCTTCGGGTAGTGGTCTCGACCCTCATATTTCTCCCCAAGCGGCTTTAATTCAATTGGATAGAATTGCGAAGGTTCGTAATATTTCAAAAGATAGATTAGTTCAATTGGTTGAAAATCAAACCAATAAGCCTTTATTGAGCATCTTTGGCACTGAAACGGTTAATGTTTTGAAAATAAATATTGCCCTTGATGAATTATCTAATTGATAGTTGATAATTGACAATTGATAGTTTTACAAGAAGAGCTATTCATAAATAATTGATGATTGTTTTTTTTGATTTAGTTTGTGCTTTTTTTAATTTAAAAGGTAAATTAGCCAAATTATTCAAATCCATTCTAATCATAAATTAAAATGAAAGATAGTATTATTCGAGCCAAATCGTTTGCTTTTGCAACCAGAATTGTCAATATGTACAAGTTTTTGACAGAGCAAAAAAAAGAATTTATATTGAGCAAACAACTTTTACGTTCAGGAACGTCCATTGGTGCTAATATTCATGAAGGAGTTCAAGGTCAATCTAAAAAAGATTTTATAGCCAAGTTGGGAATTTCATTAAAAGAGGCATCAGAAACCGAATATTAGTTATTGCTTTTGAAAGAAACTAATTATATTGATGAAAAAGCCTTCAATTCCGTTCATATTGATTGTGTTGAACTTCTGAAATTATTGACCTCTATCATTAAAACTTCCAGACAAAACATGGAGAACGAATAATTGATAATGAATAATTGATAATTGATAATTCAACTGTCATCTAAGTATCTGTACACAATTAGTTTAAACCAGTTTTTTGAGTATCTGTCTGGTTATCAAGATGATAGCCGACAGCCAATTGCCGACAGCTACTTATTATCTATCAATTATCAACTATCAATTATCAATTAAATGGATGCGGAATTCTTCTTAGATTTAATTCAAAAATCAAAGCGAGGTAAATTCAAAATTTACATCGGAATGAGTCCAGGCGTGGGTAAAACCTATCGGATGTTGATGGATGCCCACGCTATGTTGAAAAATAATATTGATATTCAAATCGGTTACATCGAAACGCACAATCGGAAAGAAACTCATGCTTTGGTGGAGGGTTTGCCCATGATTCCCCGCAGGAAATTGTTTTATAAAGGTAAGGAATTAGAAGAGTTTGATTTGCAGGCGGTGCTGAATCTTCATCCCGAAGTGGTGATTGTGGACGAACTGGCACACAGCAATATTGAGGGTTCTAAAAATGAGAAAAGGTGGCAAGACGTTGTAGATATTTTGAATGCGGGTATTAGTGTAATTTCAGCGGTAAATATTCAACATATTGAAAGTTTAAATTCTGATATTCAAGAGATTACGGGGATTGAAGTACAAGAAAGAATCCCTGATTTGGTACTGCAACAAGCCGATGAAGTAGTAAATATTGACCTTACAGCCGATGAATTAATTACTCGATTGAAAGAAGGAAAAATCTATGATTTGCAGAAAGTGGAGACAGCAATGAATAACTTTTTTCAAGCCAATAAAATTCTACAATTGCGTGAATTAGCGTTGAAAGAAGTAGCCCATCAAGTGGAACGTAAGGTAGATACGCAAGTGGTAAAAGGGCGGATGAAGCAAGAGCGATTTTTGGCTTGTATTAGTTCAAATGAAGAAACAGCAAAAAATATTATCCGAAAAACTGCCAGATTAGCTTCACATTACGACTCAAAATGGTTTGTTTTGTACGTGCAAACACCCGATGAAGCGGCGGATAAAATTAACTTAGCTACTCAACGACATCTCATAAATAACCTGAAATTAGCGACTGAATTAGGGGCAGAAGTATTGAATATTAAAAGTGATTCTATTTCCAAAACGATGATAGAAGTAGCTGAAAGTCAGAATATTACGACAATGTGTATTGGAAAGCCTCACTTTAATTTACTTAGGATTATACTGGCAACAAACCTTTTTAATCAATTGTTGAAAAAATTATCAGCTTCTGACATTGACTTAATTATTCTTTCATAAAATGAAAATTAAAACTAAAATTTCTATCGGTATTGCCTTTCTTTTTCTCGTAACCTTATTCACGGGAGGATTGGGTGTTTGGTATCTCCGTCAATTGTCTTTGGACTCAAAAAATATTTTAAGGGACAACTACGAAACTCTCGATTATTCTCAAAAAATGTTGGAAGTTTTAGAATCTCCAAACTTGCAAAAATACAATTTATCCACTTTTGAGAAAAACTTAAAAGCACAAGAAAATAATATTACGGAATTAGGGGAGAAAGCACCAACTGAAAAGCTAAGAATGGAGTTTGAAACTTATAAAAAGGATAGCTTAAATGGTCATTTCCCTATTATAAAACAGCAAATTTATCAGATTATTAATGTCAATATGAGTGCCATTGTTCAGAAAAATAAAAATGCTGAACTCACCGCCGATAAAGCTACTCAATTATTGTCATTCGTTATAGCTTTTGTCTTTATTATTGCCTTCACATTTGCCTTCAATTTCCCGAATTATATCGCAGAACCTATCAGTAAATTGACCGATGGTATCAAAGCCATTGCTAATAAAAACTATCAACTTCGCTTGCATTTACACTCAAACGATGAGTTTGAAGATTTGGCAAATGCTTTTAATACAATGGCTGAAAGATTGGATAATTATGAGAACAGTAATTTGGCTAAATTGATGTTTGAAAAACGTAGAATTGAAACAATTATCAACAATATGCACGATGCTATTGTGGGTTTGGATGAACATAAAAAAATACTTTTTGTCAATCAAGTAGCCACTAATTTGTTAGGAGTTGCAGAGTTTGATTTAGTAGGAAAATATGCCCCAGACGTAGCCATTCACAATGATTTGTTTAGAAATTTACTGCAAATTGATACTGATATTAAGCACATCAAAATTTTTGCGGAGGGAAAAGAAAGTTATTTCACCAAAGAATTTTTGGTAGTCAATAATCCAGAAAATAATACAACTGCGGGAACGGTAATTATTTTGAAAAATATCACTAAATTTCAAGAATTAGATTTGGCAAAAACCAACTTTATAGCCACCATTTCTCATGAATTGAAGACTCCTATTTCTGCCATAAAAATGTCTTTGAAATTGTTGGAAGATGAGCGTGTTGGCAAGGTAAATGAAGAACAACATAAACTAATTCAAAATATTAAAGAAGACAGTCAAAGATTATTAAAAATTACGGGTGAATTGTTGGATTTATCGCAAGTGGAAACGGGGAGAATCAACTTAAATCAGCTTGAAACTGTTCCCGAAAGTATCATTAATTACGCTAAAAATACCGTTCAAACCATTGCTGAACAAAAGGATATTCATTTTGAAGTTAATCTGGAAAAAGAACTCCCCAACGTTAATGCAGATGTTGAAAAGTCGGCTTGGGTAATGGTTAACTTCCTTTCAAATGCCATTAGATATACGCCAGAACACGGAAAAATAATTATTTCTGCCAATCAAAAAAATGGTAAAGTTCAATTTTCTGTACAAGACTTTGGCAAAGGGATTGAGGGTAAATTTAAAGATAAAATATTTGATAAATTCTTTCAAGTGCCCACCAGTAATAGCCAAGAAAAATCTGGAACGGGTTTAGGTTTAGCCATTTCAAAGGATTTTATAGAGGCACAAGGTGGAGAAATCTTTGTAGAAAGCGAGTTGCATCAGGGTAGTCGATTTTCGTTTTCTTTGCCTGTGGTTGGGTAGGAATCTGATTTTAAAAAACAAAGTCACCACCAGTTTTGACAGATAGTGTTTTTGTTAGGAGGATTATCTTGTTATTTTTCAATAAAGCAAATTTTGGGTAAAGAACTGAGCCGATATGGGTTCTTATTGCTTTCCAAACGCTCGAACATTGCCTCATTTTGCAGGTAAAGCCAAACCAAAATTGTCAGTTAAGTAAAGCTGGCAATTATTTTTTCTCCATATACTCTTGTTAGTTTATAGATTAAGTATAATATTTGTAAAAAATATCATCAATTACAAATCAAGGAATTAAAATTATGCTCAAGGAAAATGTAAAATTTTTGACTGTCCCAGGTTTAGGGAGTTCGGGATTGACTCATTGGCAGTCGCTTTGGGAGCAAAAAAATCCCGAAAAATTTAAACGAATTGAACAATCAAATTGGGATTTGCCCGTGCGAGATTTATGGGTGCAAAAACTTGCTCAGGAAGTTCAACAATTGGAAGAACCTACTTATCTGATTGCCCATAGTTTAGGTTGTATGGCGGTGGTGCATTGGGCAAATCAACATGGTTCTGATAAAATAAAAGGAGCATTTTTAGTTGCCCCTGCCGATGTAGAAAGGTGTAGAAGATTGAGTTTTTTGGAAGGCTTTAACCCAATTCCCAAAGTGAAATTACCCTTTGAAAGTATCGTAATTGCCAGTACGAATGACATATACGCTACTATTGAGCGTTCAGAAGAATTTGCGAATGCGTGGGGAAGCCAGTTTGTCAATATTGGTAAAAAAGGGCATATCAATGCCAATTCCAACATCGGAATTTGGGAAGAGGGGCTGGGGCTTTTGAAAAATTTTACGGCTAAATAAATTTAAACAAGGTCGCTTGTCTGAGTGGTAAGGTTAGCGTCTGCAAAACGTTTCAGGGTGGTTCGATTCCATCAGCGACAACTTCAAAATCACCCAATTGTGGTATTTATTTTTAAAATTATATGAAAAACAACTACTCGCTCTATGACATTTCTTTATACTTTCTAAAACTCGGCACAGTCGGTTTTGGAGGTCCCGTTGCCTTGGTGGGCTTTATGCACCGAGATTTAGTTGAAACAAAAAAATGGATTTCTGAGGATGAATATAAGGAAGGCTTGGCTCTTGCCCAATTAGCCCCAGGACCTTTGGCGGCACAATTGGCTATTTATTTAGGATACGTTCACTACGGTATTTTAGGAGCAACTTTGGTGGGTTTCGCCTTTGTGATTCCTTCATTTTTGATGGTTTTAGGGCTGGGTTTTGCCTATCAAAAATTCGGAGGATTGCCGTGGATGCAATCGGTTTTTTATGGAATCAGTGCGGGAGTAATCGGAATAATTGCGTTTAGTTCTTACAAATTAGTCAATAAATCTATTGGAAATGACAAAATTCTTTGGGGAATTTTTATCGTTTCAGCCATTGCAACCATCGTAACGGAGAGCGAAAATGTCTTACTTTTTTTAGCGGCTGGAACGTTATATTGGTTCATAAAAGTCCCACCAAAATTTACTCAAATCAATCTTTTTGTACCTGTTTTTTTTCAAATACCTGCCCTGTCTTCTGAAAATGCAGTTTTGTGGAAAATATTTTTATTTTTTGGGAAAGCAGGAGCTTTCGTTTTTGGGAGTGGTTTGGCAATTGTGCCATTCCTGTATTCGGGTGTAGTGAAAGAATACGGCTGGCTCAATGAATAACAATTTTTAGATTCGGTTGCGGTTGCTATGATAACGCCGGGTCCCGTGGTGATTACCGTTGGTTTTATCGGGTATTTAGTCGCAGGTTTCAAAGGGGCTTGTGTGGCAGCTTTGGCAACTTTTCTGCCTTGTTATTTATTGACCATTTTGCCAGCTCCTTATTTCAAAAAGTACGGAAAACGTCCTGCTATCAAAGCATTTGTGGATGGCGTAACGGCATCAGCTATTGGGGCAATTGCGGGGGCAGTTGTAATTTTGGGTAAAAAATCACTCATTGATTTACCAACCGTATTAATTGCAATAACTGCGGTGTATTTACTTTGGAAATACAGTAAAATTACCGAACCTTACATCATAATTGGATGTGCCATTATTGGTATCATTTTGAAAAAAGTAATCGTTTGATGACTTTGGAGGTTGAAAACCATGAAAAATTGACCGTTTGGAGCATTGTTCCTTTGATGGTGGTAGATGTTTGGGAACACGCCTATTACCTAAAATATAAAAACAAACGTGCTGATTTTGTGGATGAATTGTTCAATTTTATGAATTGGGATAATGCTGCCCAAAGGCTTGAAATAGCTTTAAAAATGGGTGATTTATATAGAATGATTGATGAAAATACTTATTAATGCAGGCTCTTTTTAAAAGAAAATAAACCCTACCAAGCGTTCAAAATGCTTGGTAGGGTTGTAAATCCAAAGGGTTTTACGGTGAACTACACTATTTTCATCTTCTCCGCATCCCACAGAACAGGCTTACCCAACGCCGCACTCATGTTACACGCCAAGGCAGGTGCAGCCGCACGCAAACCAAAGGTAGCATCTTCGGCAACTTTTTTACCATTGCGGATTGATTCAAAGAAATTGATGAAATGGTCGAGGCGTTCATCATAACCTTCAGGTACTTTGAACGTTATCTCTTTGCCATAATTCCACTTTCTATCATCATCAGAAAATAGGGCTTTATAGGCTTTGGTTGATTCTTCTTGTTGAGCTGCTGAAAAGGTATTTACCGAATCATATCCACCAAATTCGGGTGCTTTGGGGCGTTTAAAACTTTTCACTTTCATGTTTCCGTAGCCCAGTTCGATGATTCCTTCCGTACCCACTATTTTTGCGGGTGCGCCAGCCGTGCCTCCATCAGCCAAATTTACACGAGTATAAAACTGAAAGGATGCATGTTCTTTTCTTTCTGGATATTGCATCAAAGACGTTACTAAATCATAAGCATCTCGTCCATCTTTCCAATAATTTAATTCGCCCAAAGCAAATATTTTATTGGGTCCGATTGAGCTTGTGATTGTATGTAAATTAGTCAAAAGATGCACGAATAAATCGCCTGCAACACCCGTTCCGTAGTCTTTATAATTTCTCCATCTAAAAAATCTTTTGGCTTCAAAAGGCATTTTGGGGGCATCTCCCACATATTTATCCCAATCAACCGTTTGCGTATTGGCATCCGTCGGAATGGTATATTGCCAAGCACCATTGGCAGAACTACGGTCGTTGGTGGCTTCCACATAAGCCAATTCGCCAATAATTCCTGATTCATAAATCCGTTTGGCTTCGGCAGTCAAAACCGAACTTGCCACTTGCGAGCCTACTTGAAATACCTTACCCGTTTTCTTTTGGGTATCAATCACTGCTTGCCCTTCTTCGATGTGGTGAACCATCGGTTTTTCGCAATAAACGTGCTTGCCAGCGTTCATGGCATCAATGGAAATATGGTCGTGCCAATGGTCGGAAGTACAAACCAAAACGGCATAAATATCTTTACGATTTAAGATTTCACGATAATCACGAGTGGTAAAAATATCCTTTCCCCACTTCTCTTTGGCTCTTTCCAAGCGACCTAAATATAAATCACAAACTGCCACTAACTCTACTCCAGGCACTTTTAGGGCGGTATCGGTATCATAATGTCCAATAATCCCCGAACCAATCAGGGCAATTCTGACCTTATCATTTGCTGTAATTTTAGCCTCAGATTTCAGCGTAATTGTTTTGCCATAAGCATCGGTTAGAGCCAAGCCGCCAAACATTAAGGCGGAGGTGCTGCCCATTTTTTTAATAAAATCTCTTCGGTTGTTTTTCATGAATGTTGACTATTTTTTTGATGAAATTTGCTATTTTACCTTGAAAAATTTGTTATTGAAAGCTTTTTCATAGAAAAGTAATTCAGCACCATAAAATACTACTGTTAAGGTTTTAGAAATCATTAATTTTCTATAACAAATTACTTATAACTCTCCACAATTTGCCTTTTCAAGCCTTTGGCGGTATCTTGCAGGTATATTTTATGAAAGAATTATATGAACCAAAACCTAAAAGACGGCTTGAATTTTGCCTCTAAACTCACCCCAAAACGTATTTGGAATGGTGTGAAGGTGGTTTCGAGTTTCTATAATGCTAAATTGACTGGGAAAGCCACGCAATGGGGAATGCCGTTCAGTATCTCCTTTGAACCCACTACTTCCTGCAATTTACGTTGCCCCGAATGTCCGAGCGGTTTGCGTTCATTTACCCGTCCAACGGGAATGTTGGAGGGAGATTTATTCAAAAGAACGATGGATGAATTATCGGATACCTTGTTGTATTTAATCTTCTATTTTCAAGGTGAACCGTATTTACATCCGCAATTTTTAGATTTGGTAGGTTATGCGGCAAAGAAGAACGTATATACTGCCACTTCCACCAATGCTCATTACTTAACGGATGCCAATGCCAAAAAAACCGTAGAATCGGGTTTGGATAGATTGATAATTTCCATTGATGGTACAAGCCAAGAAACCTACGAACAATATCGAGTTGGCGGGAATTTTGAGAAGGTGATTGAGGGAACAAAAAATATTATTAAGTGGAAAAAAGAACTCAATTCAAGCACACCACACGTGATTTTTCAGTTTTTAGTCGTAAAACCCAATGAACATCAGATTGCGGAGGTTCATCAATTAGCCAAAGAATTGGGTGTTGATGAAGTAGGTTTGAAAACTGCCCAAATCTATGATTATGAGCAAGGTTCTGATTTAATTCCGACCATCGAAAAATATACTCGCTACCAAAAACAAGCGGATGGCACTTATAAAATCAAAAATAAATTTATAAATCATTGCTGGAAAATGTGGCATTCGTGTGTGATTACGTGGGATGGTTTGGTAGTGCCATGTTGTTTTGATAAAGATGCTCATTATCGTTTAGGTGATATGAAAACCCAGACTTTCAAGGATTTATGGTTTGGCGAAGCCTATCAAAAATTCAGAAAAACGCTCATTCGTTCCCGTTCAGAAATTGAAATGTGCAAAAACTGCACGGAGGGAACACAGGTTTGGGCTTAACTTTATGTTTGAATTTGGATTCGTGGGATTTATGGATTTACAGGATTATGTACAATCAAAATCTAATCCTCAAATCCTATAAATTTGCTTAATCTAAATTCAGGTAAAAGTACATACACCTCAATATTTAATCCACAAATCCAAATAATCTGACGAATCCAAATTCAGACAAAATGTTCACTGAAATATTAAAAAACCATAAATTTCACCCAATCGTCCCTTTTGATTTTCAGAAAGAGACTATCTTTAAAATTGACCTTACTGAAAATAACATTGACCTTCATTCGATTGATTTAACCGATACCAAAATCTTCAATGAATATGTTTTTCGTAAAATAAATGAAGCCAATGCCGTTTGTGCGATTGGAGGTTATCTTGAAAATCGTTATATTTATCGAAGAAGCGAACATTTTCAGCAAACCGAAGAACCTCGTTCTATTCATTTAGGCGTAGATATTTGGGCAAAAGCAGGTTCGCCAGTATATTCACCCATGAAAGCAAAGGTGCATAGTTTTGCTAATAATGATACTTTCGGAGACTATGGACCAACGATTATTTTAGAGCATCATGTACAAGAAAATACCTTTTACACACTATACGGACATCTGAATTTAGAATGTTTAGAAAATCTGTATGAAGGTAAAAACATTGAAGCAGGAGAAAAAATTGCTGAATTTGGTAATTTTCCCATCAACGGAAATTGGCCTCCCCATCTTCATTTTCAAGTAATGACCGATATGTTAGGCAAAAAAGGCGATTTCCCAGGCGTATGTGAACCATCCAAACAAGATTATTATGCTGAAATATGTTTAGATGCCAATATTCTGTTAGGGGTAAATTCAGATGGGATAGCATGAAGAGAAAACAACTTACCGATAACCAATTCTCCGATAACCAGTAACTAATAATGAAGCAATGCAAATAGGATTTTTAACCATAGATTGGATTGATATTTTAGACATCATTTTGGTGGCTTTCCTCCTTTATCAAGTGTACAAACTGATACAAGGAAGTATTGCAAACAAGGTTTTCTTTGGCTACATCCTGATTTATGTGATTTATTTAGTAGCAAAAGCCCTCGGCATGGAACTACTTTCTGCCATTTTAGGGCAGTTTATGAACGTGGGTGTTTTGGCATTGTTAATTATTTTTCAACAAGAAATTAGACGTTTCTTGATGATGTTAGGACGTTCAACTTCCATCCGTGAAAATACTTTTTTGACCAAATTTTATACACCCAAAGCCTCCGTTGAAAGCGTTACAACTATCCAATCAATCGTTGAAGCCACTAAGGCAATGGCAACAACTCACACAGGAGCGTTGATTGTGATTGAAAAAGAAGACGACTTGAAAAAGTATATCGAATCGGGCGATGTAATTGATGCCGAAGTTTCTAAACGCTTGATTTTGAATATCTTCCATAAAAATACTCCCCTTCACGACGGTGCTATCATCATCAAAGATGGACGTTTGGCGGCGGCACGTTGTATGTTGCCCGTCTCGGAAAGTGGTACCATTTCACCAGCTTTGGGTTTTCGTCATCGGGCAGCTTTTGGCATGAGCGAACAAACTGATGCCGCCATTATTGTGGTTTCAGAAGAGAAAGGAGAAATCTCATTCGTCAATCACGGAGGGATATTTAGAAATATGAGTGTGAGTGATTTAGAAAGTAAATTAATGAGTTATTTAGCGGCAAATTAAGCACATTATTTTTTATTGGGTACATTCAAAACTGCCTCAAAAGCAAGTTTAGGCTTGCGGTTTCTATCATATAACAAAGGATAATTTATTCTATTGGGAATAGGATAATCATTTTTCCAAGACATTCCATCGTGCAGTCCCCAAACCGTAACCCTATCAATTTTATCCTTCTTTTTGTAAAATAGCTTAAACAATTCTTCATAGCGGTCGGCAAGTTGCTTTTGTTGAGCCATTGGCAATCCTTGGGTATAGGGATTCAAAAATTCCTGAAATTCTTCTCGTTGAAATTGCTTGTCTCCCATAGCTGTTCCAATGATTTGCCCTTCCTTTGTGAGCGGCAAAACATCTACATCCAATTCAGTTATCATCACCTTTACCCCTAATGATGCAAAGGTGTCTATTGCCGCCTCAATGTATTTAGTTTTGGGATAGTTAAGTCCCCAATGTCCCTGTATTCCAATGCCGTCAATCCTGATACCTTCTTTTTTCAACATTCTCACAAGCCGAGCAATGCCATCTCTTTTGGAAGGTCGCCAAACATTAAAATCATTATAATAAAGCTCTGTGTTAGGGGCATATTCACTGGCGAATTTGAAGGCATTTTTTACCAATTCATCGCCATTACCCACCCCTTTTACCCACGTAGTTGGGCGATAGCCACCATCTTCGTCAATCACCTCGTTTACCACATCCCAGGCATTTACTCTGCCCGCATACCTGCCCGCCACCGTTTTTATGAAAGTCCGCATACGTTCAATTTGAGCCTCAGAGCTATTAGGTTTACCATTTTCATCCTGAAAAAACCAAGCAGGGGTTTGATTATGCCAAACCAATGTATGACCAATGATAAACATTTTATGTTTTTCGGCAAAAGCTACATAAGCATCGGCTGGTCCAAAATTATAAACATTTGGTTTTGGATTAATCACCTCTGCCTTCATCACATTTTCGGGCGTGGTGCTGTTGAACTGTTGAACGATAATGTCTTGCGAGGCTGGGTCTTTGCCCGTAACAATGTCGTTATTGACGGCACATCCCATCAAGAAAGCCCCTTTGTAAGCCTCTTTCAAAGTATTTTCTGGTGAAATGGAAATGCCAGATTGATTCCAACTACTCAATATAAGTATGGTAACTAAAAACAAGAAATTTTTTTTCATGGTCAGTGTTATTATGAAATATATAAAATCATAAGAGAAAACACTCCAAAACTACTACTATTAACTTATGGAAAATAGAAACAAGTACCCATTTAACTCTTATTTTTGTATGATGCTGGTTAAACAAAAGATAGATATGATTGTCAAATATATAATTTGAACAGTTTCGTTTATATAATCTTCAAAATATGAAATTTAACGTTTCCCGATACAGTATCTTCTTGTGTTTTCTGACAGTTTTTAAGGCATTTAGTCAGACCGATTCTCTACCAATATTTACCCCACAGAAACAAAAACCAGTTTTTGTTATCAATGCTGATATTAGGCAAAGTTTTGTCAAAGATGCCCCCACAACTATCTACGGCGGATATTTGGGCTTAAAATACAAACAGAAACATTTATATTCTTTGGGTTTTTATACTCTTTAACAATCTTCCAAAGAAATGTTGATGGCTCAAAATAAAAAGCGTCCCATTCCAGTAAATGACGATGTTGCCTTTTGGTTTTTTAGTTTGGGATATACCAGAACCATTTACGATGGCAAAATCTTTAAATTGGAAATACCGATAGAAATTGGTTTAGGAGAAGCCTCAGACAACGTATATTCTGACAATGGCAAAATATCCAATCTGACTGTGGGGGCAACTATGCCTTTACAAATTGGAGCTTCGGCAACTATTAAAGTAACCCGTTGGTTTGGGGTTCATTTACAGGCAGGACACCGTGAAATATTGGGTCAATCACTTTTTAAAGACCAATATACAGGTGTGTATTATGCTTACGGAATCAATTTTAATATTTGGAATATTTATAGTGATCTGCGGAGGTAGGTAACCATTATAAATTAGTGATTGAATGGGATAATTATTTGGAGAAATAAAAATAATTTGTTTAATACTTTTTACATTTGTGTATAAATAAAAAAAGGTATGAGTAGTTTACAATTAAATGTCAATTTGAATTTTCAACAACTTCTCGAAGTGGTGAAACAACTATCACCTACCGAAAAAGTAAAGTTGAATGAATTTATCTGGAACGATAACATTGATATTCCTGTGGAACATCAAAAAATAGTTTTGGATAGGATTAAGAATAGTAAAACTAATCAAAGTAGAATGCTTGATTGGGATGAGGCTTCTAAAACGTTAAATCCTTAATAATGAAGTATAAAACAAAATTGAATCATAAAAATCATGAATAAAACAATTGCAATACCTCAAAATAATAGCTATAATTTGGCTATTCCGAGTAAATATATTGGTAAAAAGATAGAGATTTTATTTTATTCACTTGATGAAGTGATGGAAGAAAAAGTTGTTTCTCCCAAAAAAACAATGGCGGATTTATGGGGGAAACTTAGTGAAGAAACTGGGAATGAGTTAAATAAACAAGTAGAAGAAGGACGTAAGGGTTGGGAAGAACGATTAAACAAGCAAATTTGAAATGTATGTATTTATTAGACACAAACACGGTCATAGATTTCTGTACTTCAAAACTGCCTCTTAATGCAAAAAACTTGTTAGTCAGTAT
>JANPGQ010000740.1:0-1894 GCA_031423975.1 Cytophagales bacterium
GCGTGGTACGCCCTGCAACGATGTAAATGCCAGCACTACTAACGACCAGCAAGATGGTTTTTGTAATTGCGTAGGCACATATACCTCTACAAACGCCTGTGTAGGTACAAAAGGCGTAACCGAAGCCTATTATTACGACAATATTTCAGGAACTTATGTAGAGCCTGACCTCACAAATTCACCAAAGTTTCCCCTTGTTCCAGACCGAAAAGAAAACCTTTTGGGGGCGTATGGTCCGCTTGTTCCTCATTCCAAAGACAACTATGGTACACTTGTGCAGGGCTTTTTAACCGTTCCTGTTACGGGAGTTTATGATTTTAACATAACTGGGGATAATCAAACTTATTTTTTCCTGAGTAAGAACGACTCTATTCAATACAAACAAAATCATCAAGCCATTGTCATTTATGGGGTAGATGATTATGAACACGATAATTCAAGTTTTCAGAATATTCCATCGCTGACCTTAGAAAAGGGGAAATTCTATTATTACGAATTTAGACACAAAGAAAATGGTTGGCGAGATGATTTCAATTTGTTTTGGAAAACGCCCTTTTATGAAAGTAAAGAATGGAAAAGAGTTCCCAATTTTTATCTCTACGATTATAAATGTGAGATTTCGTGCATAGCTGCCAACACACCTTGCAACGATGGAAATCCTTATACCAAAAACGATAAATTCAACAATAATTGCCAATGCGTAGGTACACCTTGCACGGGTGCAGATTGTGATGATGTATCGGTCAGTTATCAATCTTATGAAAGCTGTGCAGCTACCAAAAACTTACTTAATAATGCTGAAGGTTCGTGGGTTTCGTGCAATACAAGTGCTAATCCGAACACTGCCCGCTCTGCTTTGACGAAGTGGATAAAATATGATTTTGGCGATATTTTTAAATTTCAGGGTACACGGGTTTGGAATTATAATGTATTGAACGAAACCAACAAAGGATTTAAAAACGTAACCGTAGATTATTCGACAGATGGTACAACTTGGCAAGCCCTTGGCACAACTTATTTGTGGCAACAAGCCCCAGGGACATCCGATTATTCAGGTTTTGCAGGCCCCAATATGAATGATTTGAAGGCGAGATACATTCTGATTTCAGCCATTGACACTTGGGGAAATACCTGTGCAGGATTCAGTAAAATCACTTTTGACGCTTCTTTGTGTAGCAATAATGGTACTGCTTGCGATGATAAAGACCCCCTAACAAAGCACGACCAATTTGATGCTAATTGTAATTGTAAAGGAGTAAATATTGACTGTGCCACCGATACATTGAAGTTATTAAACTTAACTCTTTCCGAAACTGCATACAAAGCCAAAAAGGAAATCAGAGCAACGAGTTTAGTACCAAATCCTAAAAATATCACTTTCACGGCAGGGAACGATATTGTATTATTACCAGGTTTCAATGTTGCCCCAAATTCAGTTTTCTCTGCAAACATTGCTAATTGTATTCAAACTGCTTTTGCTCAAAATAAATCCGAAACCAACAAACCATCTGATTCAACAGCAACAGAATTTAATGCACAAGATACCCTCAACAATAAGACCAAAAAGATTATTTTTAGGCTCAATAAACCAGCCCAAGTTTTACTGACCGTCAAGGATGCCAACGAGCAAGTTATCGTTACGATTATTGATGATTATTACCAAAACTTAGGAACACAAATCAAACTTTTGCCCATTAATAAACTACCTAAGGGACAATATTGGGTAGAATTAAAAGTGGGTAAAGAAGTATTACGGGAGAGTTTAGTGGTTGATAGCAATTGATTTTTATGAAAAAAGAGCAGAATCAAGTTACAATCTATTTATCAGTCACAGAATTGTTCGTCTTATGCTCAGCAAAATGTGCTAATATTAGCTAACAAGGCATTGAGCAAA
>JANPGQ010000741.1:0-8226 GCA_031423975.1 Cytophagales bacterium
CATTGCATGGAGTGCTTCGGGTGTGTGGACGGTTGAAAATGAATTGGAAATTGAATACAAGTATGAATTGATGGATTGATAATGAATAAAAAGGGGAGATAATACCTTCCCTTTTTATCTAAAAATAAGAATATGAACCAAGAAACACACAGCTACGAAGTAAATCTTCAATGGGATTCCGAACGAAAAGGAACATTAAGTTCGCCCGTTTTACCCACTGAAATTGAAGTAACTACGCCCCCCGATTTTCCGAAGGGAATGAAAGATATTTGGACACCCGAACATCTATTTGTGGCAGCCGTCAATAGTTGTTTAATGGCAACATTTTTAGCAATTGCCGAAAACTCAAGATTTGCATTCATCAGCTTTGAATGTAATGCAGTGGGCATTGTGGGTAAAATTGACGGGAAATTGGCGGTTACAGAAATTACGTTAAAACCAAAAGTCGTGATGCCATCTTCTCGGCACGAAGAACAATTGAAACGAATCTTAGAAATTAGTGAAAGGGAGTGTGCCATTTCTAATTCGATAAATACAAAAATTAATTTAGAACCGATTATAACGATTCTCTAATTCGGGAATATTTATTTAAAATACTGATTAACAGACGATTTAATTTTTTAAAAAAGAAAATTTAACTAAACAACAAACAAAATGGGTTATCACGACAACAAAAAAATCATTGAGGCTTGCCTTAAATGTGCGGCACTTTGCAATCATTGTGCGGCTTCATGCCTGCAAGAAGAAGATACAAAAATGATGGCAAAATGTATTCAGCACGATATGGAATGTGCCGCCATTTGCTATGCAACCGCCCAACTTTTGAGTTTAGGTAGCAAACACTCAAAAGCCATCACCAAATTATGTGCAGACTTCTGTGAAGAATGTTATAAGGAATGTAAAAAACACGATAATAAACATTGCAAAGAATGTGCTGATGCCTGTAAAGACTGTATGGAGGCGTGTATGAGTTTATAAACTTTATTTTATCAGCAAATGGACTGGAAAAAATGCAAAGTAAATCCTAAAAAAAGCCTTAAACTCAATAAGATTAACACTCGTGCTGATGATAAAAAATCGGATAAAAAGGAGCTTAAAGCAGATTTAGAAAGTGATATTCTGAAAATATCAAACCTTCAAAATAAGCTATATGCCGAAAACCGTCAGTCGTTATTAATCATTTTGCAAGGTATGGATAGTGCAGGAAAAGATGGCACAATCAAGCATATTATGCGTGGCGTGAATCCACAAGGTGTTTTGGTGCATAGTTTCAAACACCCTTCTACCTTAGAAATGGAGCATGATTATTTATGGCGATACATCCAGCATTTACCTGAACACGGTCAGATTACCATCTTCAATCGTTCGCATTATGAAGACGTTTTGATTGCCAAAGTTCATCCACAAATTGTGTTGGCAGAACGACTTCCCGATATTGATTCTGAGGATAAAATCGGAAAAGAATTTTGGAAAAAAAGGTATGAACAAATCAATCATTTTGAAAAAGAAAATGTGGAAAATGGTATTTCAATTTTGAAATTTTTTCTTCATTTATCCAAAAAAGAACAAGCAAAAAGGTTCTTAGACAGGATTGAGCAGCGAGAAAAACATTGGAAATTTTCTATTGATGACATTACTGAAAGAGGATTTTGGGGTGAATACCAATCCGCTTACGAACAGGCTTTGAAGCACACCAGTACAAAAATTGCCCCGTGGTTTGTGATTCCTGCCGATGATAAACAATATGCTCATAACCTTATTGGAAAGATTATTTTAGAAAAATTAAAATCCATGAAACCCGCTTTTCCACCAACTGACAAAAAAGAAAAGGCGTTAATGATGGAAGCAAAAGCTCAATTAATTAAAGAAAACAAATAATAATTAACTTAATATATCTAAAAAATGAAACATGAAAATTCAATGGTTGCGCTTTATGACACGCACGAAGAAGCCGAAAAAGCAGTTAAAAAATTACAAAAAAGTGGTTTTGATATGAAGCAACTTTCCATCGTAGGCAAAGATTACCATACCGAAGAATCCGTAGTTGGCTATTACAACTTGGGCGATAGAATGAAAAGTTGGGGAGGCACAGGTGCATTTTGGGGCGGAATTTGGGGCTTATTATTTGATTCAGCCTTCTTTATGATTCCCGTGGTGGGTCCACTTTTGGCTGCTGGCCCTTTTGTTGTGGCGTTGGTTGGCGTACTGGAAGGGGCAGTTGTAGTGGGTGGAATGGGCGTTATTGGTGCAGCTTTGGCAGATATTGGCATTCCAAAAGATAGTATTGTGGAATATGAAACTGAAATTAAAGCGGGTAAATTTATGTTGATTGCCCATGGAACGCATATCGAAGTCCAAAAAGCACGAGAAACTTTGGGAATTGAAGAAACTATAATGGCTTAAAAATCATTAAGTTATGCGAAGTACCGTCCATTTATCAACGGATAATTGAGATTATTAGCTTAGCCTCGAAAGGGTTAAATGGACCATTGAAATTTGTTTAACTCCTACGAGGGTTATTTCGTCCCGTTTCCAATTCTCTCTGGGTAAATTTGACGGTGCTTCGCTTAAATTGATTTTTCTAATAACAAATAAAGAACATGAAAAGATTAGAAAATAAAGTCGCCATCATCACGGGTGGGGCAGGAAGTATTGGCAAAATAACGGCAAAACTTTTCTTGGAAGAAGGTGCAAAAGTCTTTTTGGTGGATTTGAACGAACACGACCTCAAAATAGTAGATGATGAGTTAGAAGGTTCGAGAATCAAGTATTGTGTAGCAGATGTTTCCAAATCTGAAGACGTACAACGTTATGTAAATGAAGCCGTTGCTGAATTCGGGAAAATTGATATTTTCTTCAATAATGCAGGTATCGAAGGCGTTGTAAAACCGCTTGTAGATTATCCAGAAGATGTTTTTGATAAAATCATGGCGGTTAACGTCAAAGGAATGTGGTTGGGTAATAAATACGTTTTACCGCAAATGAACGATGGGGGCAGTATCATTTTGACCTCATCCGTTGCGGGGGTTGTGGGCTTTGCGGGTTTGAGTGCCTACGTTACCAGCAAACACGCTGTCGTGGGTATTATGCGTGTTTCAGCTATTGAAGCAGCCCCTCGAAAAATTCGAGTAAATTCTGTACATCCATCGCCTGTAAATAATCGTATGATGCGTTCCATTGAGGAAGGGGCATCGGCTGGACATGGCGAAGATGTTAAAAAGCAATTTGAAGCATCAATCCCTTTAGGACGTTATGCCGAACCCATCGAAATTGCCAAATTGGTCGTTTTCCTTGCCAGTGATGACAGTCAGTTTATTACGGGAACAACCCAGGTAATTGATGGTGGTTTGGTGGTGCAGTAAATTGAAATCCCGATAATTGGATGAAATGATAAGGTCTGCTGTACAAAAAGATATTCGTATAAACCCTACCGTTCCAGTATTCGGAGAATGGTAAAACCTGTGAATTGTATAAGTTATTTCAAAAATTATATAAATTCATTCATCGAAAACCTCATACCTTTATTGAAAAGCTACCCTACTCGTAATTTTATAACAAACCGATGAATAATTATGAAAATATACGTTAAGTACATGGTCAGCAATCGGTGCAAGATGGTGGTGAAAGAGGCACTCACTAAGATGGGATTACATTTTGTAATAGTTGATTTAGGAGAAATTGAAATCATGGAAAATTTGACCGATGACCAACGTATGGAACTCAAAAAAATGCTATTTAAAGTTGGGTTGGAACTGATGGATGATAAAAAAGCGATGATAATTGAGCGTATTAAAAATGTAATTATTGAAATGGTTCATTATCCCGATGTGCATATCAAAGTCAAATTTTCAAATTATTTGAGTGAAAAACTCAACTATGATTATACCTACATGGCAAATTTGTTTTCGGAAGTACAAGGTACAACCATTGAGCAATTTATTATTTCCCATAAAGTTGAACGCATCAAAGAACTTATCATCTATGGCGAATTGAATATTACGGAAATCGCCCATCGTATGAATTACAGTAATTTAGCCCATCTTTCGAGTCAATTTAAAAAAGTAACTGGACTATCGCCTTCTCATTTCAAAAAATTGAAAGATAAGCGAAGAAGCCCCATAGAAGATATTTGTTGATGGGCTTTTTGAGTGTAATAACGGTAAAACCAATTTTCTAACTACTCATGAATAAGTTAAATAAATTCCCACAAATAAATTCAGAAAATGTGTATAATACTTTTTTGCAAACCCCCGTGGCAATTTGTATTTTCAGGGGGCAGGAATATATCCTTGAATTTGCCAATAATTTTTATCTACAACTCATCGGCAGACAAGCGGATATCATTGGTAAGCCGCTTTTTGAATCTTTCCCCGAACTAATTAACCAAGGACTCAAAGAATTGATTGATGGCGTAATTGAGAGTGGGAATACACGTTATGTCAATGAACATGAAATGCGAATTTTCAGAAACTCCATTGAGGAAACTCGATTTTTTAATTGTACTTACCAACCGTTTAAAGAACAAGATGACACTATCACGGGGACAATCGTGGTTTTTACGGAAACCACCGAACAAGTTAAATTACAAAATCAGAGTCTTGAAAATCAGAAAAAAATCGCTCTTGATTTAGAAAATGTAAAATCAGAATTGGTCTTTCAAAAAGAAGAAAGAGGCAAAAGAGCCAAAGAATTAGGCATTGCTAATATTGAACTGGCTTTTCAAGATGACGAAAAAGAGAAAAGAGCCGAGGAGTTGAACATTGCCAATATTGAACTCGCTTTTCAGGATGATGAGAAAGAAAAGCGGGCGGATGAGTTGATTATTGCCAATAAAGAACTCGTTTTTCAAAATAAAGAGAAAGAAAAACGTGCCGCAGAACTTATCATTGCTAATGCAGAGCTTATTTTTCAAAATAATGAAAAAGAAAAACGTGCCGAAGAATTGAGCATTGCCAATATAGAACTGGCTTTCCAGAGTAACGAAAAAGAAAAACGTGCCAACGAATTAGGTATCGCCAATATTGAATTAGCTTTCCAAAATGAGGAAAAAGAAAAACGTGCCAACGAATTGGGCATTGCCAATATTGAATTAGCTTTTCAGAATGTTGAAAAAGAAAAACGAGCAGCAGAGTTACGCATTGCCAATATTGAATTAGCTTTCCAAAACGTTGAAAAAGAGAAACGAGCCGCCGAATTACGCATCGCCAATTATTCAAGAATATTGATTGAAGCAAGCCTCGACCCTTTGGTAACGATAAATATCGAGGGAAAAATTACGGATATGAACGAGGCTCTCACGCACATAACGGGCAAAACCCGTGAGGCACTCACCGATACTAATTTCAAAGATTATTTTACCGACCCCCAAAAAGCCCATGAGGTGTATTTGGAGGTATTTGCCAAGGGTTTCGTGAAAGATTACCCCCTCACGATGAAAGACCACAAACTCACGGATGTGCTTTTCAATGGCTCTGTTTATAACGATGAGAACGGAAATGTAAAAGGCGTGGTGATTGTGGCACGGGATGTTACTGATCAAAAAAGAATCAAAAAGGAATTGATTGAGGCAAAAACGTATGCCGAAGAAGCCCAAGGAAAAGCCGAAATTGCCACTGAATTAGCGGTAAATGCGGTGAAAGCAAAACAACAATTTTTGTCCAATATGAGTCACGAAATCCGAACACCGATGAACGCCATTATTGGTTTTACGAAGGTGATTTTGAAAACGGATTTAACCGCCAAGCAAAAAGAATACCTTTCGGCAATAAAAATTAGTGGCGATGCCCTCATTGTATTGATTAATGATATTCTGGATTTGGCAAAAGTAGATGCTGGCAAAATGACTTTTGAATCTACTCCCTTTAAATTAGGAGTATCAGTCTCAGCAATGTTGCACATCTTTGAACCCAAAATACAAGAAAAAAACCTCTCCTTAATTATTGAATATGACCCCAAAATTCCCGAAGTTTTAGCGGGAGACCCCGTGCGTTTGCACCAAATAATTATGAATTTAGTGAGCAATGCCGTCAAGTTTACTTCTACGGGAAGCATTACGGTAAAAGTTACTTTATTGCAAGAAGACGATGAAAAAGTGAAAATTGAATTTGCCGTAAAGGATACTGGAATTGGAATAACTGAAGATAAAATGGAACGAATTTTTGAAAATTTTCAACAAGCATCAAGCGGTACTTCGAGGTTATACGGTGGCACGGGTTTGGGACTCGCCATCGTAAAACAACTCATAGAACGCCAGGAGGGCAGTATAAAAGTAGAAAGCACCGTTGGTGAAGGCACTACATTTAGCTTCATGTTGGATTTCCAGAAAACAAAAGCTAAAGCCGAAGAAGTAATTGAAATGACAAAATTGGATAAAGAAATCAAAGATATAAAAGTGCTGGTGGTGGAAGATATGCCACTCAATCAATTATTGATGAAGACCCTTTTGGATGATTTTGGCTTTGAACGGGACATTGCCGCCAACGGGAAATTGGCAATTGAAAGAATGAAAATCAAAACGTATGATATTGTTTTGATGGATTTGCAAATGCCCGAAATGAATGGTTTTGAGGCAACGAAATACATCAGAAATACCCTGAATTCTGACATACCAATCATTGCACTAACGGCAGATGTTACCACCGTGGATGTGGCAAAATGCAAGGAAGTAGGGATGAATGACTACATTGCCAAGCCCGTGAATGAGCAATTATTATACAGTAAAATAGTGGGTTTAGTCAAGAAAGTACAACCCAAAAAAAATACTGAAACTGAAAAAATGAGATACACCGACCTCAGTTATTTGATGCAAAGAACGAAAGCCAATCCCTCTTTAATGATGGAGATGATTTCGTTGTATTTGGAACAAACGCCCCCACTGATTTTGACGATGAAACAAAGTCTGAACGATAAAGACTGGCTAATGTTGGGAAGTGTGGTGCATAAAATGATTCCTTCGTTTTCAATTGTGGGATTTAATCCAAATTTTGAAAAAATAGCGAAGCAAATTCAAGAATATGCCCATTCTCAACAATTAGTCCTTGAAATTTCAGATTTAGTTTCGCAGCTCGAAAACGCCTGTGGTCAGGCTTGTGTGGAATTGACAGAGGAATTAGAAAAAATAAAAACTACCAAAAAATGAAGGACAACCAAAAAATCATCATCTTCTTGGTGGACGATGATGCCTTATTTCTGAAAGTCTTGGCGATGGAATTTCTGCAAAAAGGGGATTTTACCATAGAAACTTTTGCCACGGGCGAAAGTTGTATTGAGAATTTATCTAAAAATCCAGACATTATCGTGTTGGATTATCACCTTGATGGTATCGAAAAAAATGCCATCAATGGCATGGAAACGTTGGACGAAATTAAAAAATACAATACCAAAATACCCGTGATTATGTTATCGTCGCAGGATAAAATTGAAGTTGCCATTGACTGTATGCACCACGGAGCCAATGATTATGTAGTCAAAAGCGAAACCGCCTTCTTCCGTTTACAAAGCATTATTGATAGAGTTTTCAAGTATCAAAAAATTGAAAAACAGTTGAGGTGGTATATGGAGAGGATGTAGATATTGGTGTGAATAATGCAACTAATTTCAATAATTATGTAACATTAATTGGATATTTGCATCTTTGTATTCAACAAATTTTATCGTCATGCCCAAAATTATCATCATCTCATCCAGTATTCGACCCGATCGTAACAGCCATCGAGTAGCATTATATTTTGAAAATTATTTAGTCGATAATCACTTATCTGAGGCTGAAATTCTTGATTTACGAAAATGCAATTTCCCCCTTTTTGATGAACCATTGAAACATCAGAAAGTACCGCATCTTCAAGCCCTTGAATTTGCCGAAAAAATTGAATCAGCCGATGGAATTATCATTGTAACCCCCGAGTACAATGGAAGCATCCCTGCCAGTTTAAAAAACGCAATTGACTTACTTTATGAAGAATGGCGACATAAACCTATAGCCATTGCAACGGTATCGGCTGGACCTTTTGGCGACTCACAAGCAATGGTCAATTTGCAATTTATATTGTGGAAAATTAAGGCTTGGACTATTACAGAGATGTTTTCTGTTCCAAACGTCCAGGAAAATTATACTGAATTGGGTAATGCAAAAGATAAAACCGCTACCGATAAATTAGCGAGCATTTTTATCAAAGAATTACTGTGGTGCATTAAAGCCGATAAGAATGTGTGAATTATATAAACATT